>JBEBRE010000085.1:0-13682 GCA_040394995.1 Sphingobacterium wenxiniae | reverse complement strand
AAAGAATAAAGAATAAAGAGCAAGGATAAACCGCTCCCTCCCCTTCGGGGAGGGTTGGGGTGGGGATAAAAAGAGCATGGAAAACACATTTCATATACCAACAGTTGCCGAATTGGTGGCCAAGGGAGAATCACCCGAAATCTTGTTTTGGGTAGGTTGTGCCGGAAGTTTTGACGAGCGTGCACAACGCATTACCAAGGATATCTGTAAAATTTTGCACCACGTTGGCCTCCAATACGCCATCTTGGGAACGGAGGAAAGCTGCACCGGAGATCCGGCTAAACGTGCGGGCAACGAATTTCTGTTTCAAATGCAGGCCATGATGAACATTGAGGTTCTGAATGCTTACGAAATCAAAAAAATCGTCACGGCCTGTCCACATTGTTTCAACACCTTGAAGAATGAATATCCCGAACTAGGAGGACACTATGAAGTGATCCATCATACGCAACTCATCCAATCCCTGATCGATGAGGGCAAGCTCCGACCCGGAGACGGAAACGCTTTTAAAGGCAAAAAAATCACCTATCATGATCCGTGCTATTTGGGTCGAGCAAACGACGTATACGAAGCTCCTCGTAAAGTTTTGGAATCCCTCGATGCGCAATTAACCGAACTAAAGCGTTGTAAAAGCAATGGATTATGCTGTGGTGCAGGCGGTGCACAGATGTTCAAGGAACCTGAACCGGGTCACAAAGATATCAATATCGAACGTATCGAGGACGTGATCGAATCGAAGGCGGAAATCGTGGCCGCCGCCTGTCCGTTCTGCATGACCATGTTGCGCGATGGGGTGAAGATTAAGGAAAAAGAACAGGACATACAGGTCTTGGACATTGCAGAAATTACCGCCAGGGCAAACAACCTGTAAAATTATCTTGTTTTACAAAACATTCCTAACGTTCTAATGTTTAGTTATTGGATATCCACATATCCAATACAGGTTAAATAAATTGTGTGATTCATCATCTCTGCATATTATGCTAACATTTTAAACTAAACGATCATGAACAGCAAAAAGAATTCAAAGAATGACCAAATGGAAGCACATTTGGTGAACAATGTGCAAAAAGTCATGACGACCAATGACGGTGTGCCTGTCTACGACAACAACAACACACTCAAAGCCGGTGAACGTGGCCCTTCATTACAACAGGACCACATCTATTTCGACAAACTGATGCATTTTGACCGAGAGCGTATTCCTGAACGGGTGGTACACGCACGGGGTTCCGGTGCGCACGGTATTTTTGAGGCAACAGCCGACGTCTCGGAATATACCAGTGCGGCCTTTCTGAAAAAAGGTACCATAACCCCTGTCTTTACTCGTTTTTCAACGGTAGCAGGTTTTAAAGGCTCAACAGATCTGGCTCGAGACGTAAGGGGATTCTCTGTCAAATTCTATACAGAAGAAGGCAATTATGACTTAGTCGGCAACAACATTCCTGTATTTTTCATCCAAGATGCCATGAATTTCCCAGATATCGTTCATGCGGTGAAACCTGAACCTAACAATGAGATGCCACAAGCCGCATCCGCACACGATACTTTCTGGGATTTCATATCGCTCATGCCAGAAGCTTCCCACATGATCATGTGGGTCATGTCTGACCGTGCGATTCCTCGAAGCTTAAGGATGATGGAAGGTTTCGGTGTGCATACTTTTAAGTTTGTCAACGCCAAAGGAAAAGTTACTTTCGTCAAATTTCATTGGAAACCTAGGTTAGGCGTGCATGGAGTAGCTTGGAACGAAGCCCAGAAAATATCCGGATTTGACGCAGATTTTCATCGTCGTGACCTCTGGGAAGCCATTGAAAATGGGGATTTCCCACAATGGGATTTGGGTGTACAGCTAATCCCCGAAGAAGATGAAATGAAATACTCTTTTGACATCCTCGATCCTACAAAGATTATCCCCGAAGAACTCGTTCCCGTACAGATTATAGGCACCATGACCTTAAATCGCAATCCGGAGAACTTTTTCGCTGAAACAGAACAGGTGGCGTTTGACCCTGGCAGGGTGGTTCCAGGCATTGATTTTTCCGATGATCCTTTGTTACAAGGACGGATATTCTCCTATATGGATACACAGAACTATCGACTCGGAGGTCCGAATTTTCATGAGCTCCCTATTAATAGGCCGATAAATGGAAAACACAATAACCAAAAGGACGGTTTTGCCCGTATGGACATCTTAAAAGGTGCTACAAGTTATTTTCCAAACAGTAAGGCGGAAGGTTGTCCTTATCATGCCATGCTAAAGGGGGAAACGGGCTACCAGTCCCATAAACAGCCGATAGATGCTTCCAAAGTAAGAGGTCGCTCAGATTCATTTGCCGACCATTTTACACAAGCCCGCCTTTTTTTCAACTCCCAAAGTCTAGAAGAACAAGAACATATTATCAGTGCGATCAGCTTTGAACTATCTAAGGTCAATGATGAAAATATCCGTAGGCGGGAACTTGCGCTGCTCAATCAAATAGACCATGAGATGGCATCAAAGATTGGAAAGAATCTGGGGCTTACACCTCCTGAAGAGATTGATAAGCTGACCTTGCAGTTTGCCCGACAAAACCACCCAAACTATCCTATCAAGCCTAAAAAGCCGGAGGTGGAGAAGTCTGTCGCGCTAAGCATGAAAGTGGAAGCTGGAGAAGGTACCATTAAATCCCGTAAAATTGCTTTCCTAGTGGATGATGGTGTAAGCAAGGCTTCGGTCGATAAGATGCGTGCTGCCTTAGAAAAGGAAGGAGCCATGGCCGTGCTTATTTCTTCCCATGTCGGGAAAGTCAAGTTTCAAGAAGGCGGGGAAGAACCTATCCAACATACCTACTTGACAGATGCTTCCGTGTGCTACGATGCATTCTATACACCCGATGGCGACTCGGTCAGCAAATTAGCCGATAATCCCGATTATCTTCAGTTTATCAATGAAGGATACCGACATTGCAAAGCACTATCTTTCGCCAAAGGGGCAGAAGAACTGGCTATGCAATCCTTTATCAAGAAAGATAAGGGAGTGATTTTTGAATCCAAAGACAACCTGACCATGGACTTTATCCATGTGATGAAAGGCCACCGTGTTTGGGAAAGGGAAAAATCACGTAAAGTACCTGCATAACAGCACCTAGTCTGTAAAAGAAGGGTATGTGCTAATAAATAAAAGCCTCTGCTTAAGGAAACAGAGGTTTTTTGATTGTGCCCAGGAGCAGATTCGAACTGCCACGCCCTTGCGAGCGCCACCCCCTCAAGATGGTGCGTCTACCAATTTCGCCACCTGGGCATTGCGTCAGCAAAAATAACGCTTTTTATCACAATTGGAAAAGATTTTAATATCGTTGCCTTATTATTTTGTTAAATTCCTGTCTATCAGTGTTTGAATAATACCATCCACCAATCCAACACGTGGTGCAACAATATTCTTGAGTTTACCAACCTTCATAATCGTCAGAAAAATCTCTGCAGCCGGGATAATCACATCTGCCCTATCCTGTTTTAAACCCAATACATGGATGCGGTCTTTCAAGGAATATGAACTCAAGTATCGGTAAATACTCTTCAACTTAGCATACGACATTGGCTTATCCTCTTTTTCATTGGATATACGCGATAGCTTATTGATATTGCCCCCCGTGCCGATACCATATATACTCTTATAGTTCTTCGCGTTTTCTTTCACCCAACCTCTCATTTCTTCCCAAGTTGATGGACTATCTTGATTATCCAGAATGCGAATCGTTCCTAAATTAAAGGATTTGGAAGCCACTAGCTTAGCATCGGCAAATAAGGATATTTCTGTACTTCCTCCTCCCACATCGATATACAGATACACTTTCTCTTTATCCATATTGTCCTGTAAGTGACTATTGTAGATAATCTTAGCTTCTTCCGAACCATCGATAATTTGAATATCTACCCCTACTTTTTTACAAGCTTTTACAATGGCTTTGCCATTATCCGCATCACGCATGGCCGACGTCGCACAAGCCATGTAATCCGTCACGCGATATACGTCCATCAAATTACGAAAAGCCTGCATGGTCTTGACCATGTTTTCAAACTTAGCATCTGAAATATGGTGATGAATGAACGAATCGTCACCCAATCGTAATGGAACACGGATCAGCGCTTCCTTTTTAAAGGTAGCGGGATGGTTTTCCGTGTTGACCTCTGCAATTAACAGTCTAACCGCATTGGATCCAATGTCTATCGCGCCGTATCTCACACGTCAATCTTAGTGGTGCGCGTGTGCATCTTCCTTCCCTCCGGCCAATGTAAACACCTCGTTTACCTTTTTCAAATTGGCTTGAGCAAAATCGCGAAGACCCTTATTTGTATTTCGGCTTAGCCTATCAAATTGATCCTTGATGATCGCTGCTTCATGTTGTACGTGGTGCACATACCCTTCGTCAGAAAAAGCGACAGAAGCAACAGGAGCTGAGGTCGAGTCTGCCAACGTTTCTACTATTGCCCCACCTGCTTGCGGAGCTACAAAAGGAGCCGCTCCTTTGATTGGAAAATCGACTTGGTTGCTGGTAGCCAAACTATCTAATGTAGAAAGCAACGATCCATAAACATCTTTCACTTTTGCGGCGACCTCCTTAGCCTGTGGCGAGGTGGCTACTCCTGCTACATAGGTTGCTTGGTCTACTTCGTAAGCTACCTTTGCGCCCACTAGCTGAAAAAACTGAAAAGCATCGCCGTCCACCAAACTGGTATGTGTAAATTTCAATTGGTTTTCGTTCGCTGTTTTAGGATTACAAGAAGCCAACAAGGCTCCTGCGCACACCGAAGCAACAAATAAAGTATTTAATTTCATCTTTTTCTATTTTAACCACAAAAATAACAAAATATTCAATTATCCTCTCAAATAAAGAACATAACTTGGATAGAGGTAGCTAATTGCCAATATTTTTGTCATCGTCCTCATGAAAAACCATAAAAAAGAGTCCGCAGAGCTCCTAAGAACTCTACGGACAGAAAAACAACCCGTAAGCTTTTGTTATTTAGTTTGTTGAAGTTTTCAGAAGCTATGGATAGCGCAAATGCTATATCCATTTTTGCTTCGATGATACAAGTTTAAAAAACAAAAACGAAAAAAGCAAATAAAAAATAAAATTTATTTGTATTTAATTTGCGTAAATAATCTCTCTATTTGCTATGTGTCCATCACCAACAAACATTATCTTATTCATTTGGGCGTGCTGCTTCGTCAGCGGAGAGAAGAACTGTCTTTTTCCCAAAACGACGTGGCCAATATGACGGGACTTACCGTCAACACGATAGCTTCTTTTGAAAAAGGGAGAGGAACGACTTTAAACAATTTCCTTTTGATCTGTCGTGCGTTAAAGATACAACCCAAGCATGCATTCCATACCGAAATGGACCTGGAACCACTCTATACATTACCCCCGTTTTCCAAAAAGCGAATTGAAATCACCCAAAAACTGGATGATTTAGTTCATAATACCGATTTCTTCCATACACCCAAGCGGGTGTCTCAAGTACTGGAAAAATTGGAATCGGATAAGGCTGATAGCAACAAATTTTCTGTTTACCTTTCTAGTTATTGTAAAGAAGGTGAGCTGGAATATATCAAAGTGGGAAATGTCAAAAAATACGTAAAAAAGAAATAACCCACACTTCCATATCACTAATTTATTTAGTATTATTGCAAGGTGAGTTCGCAAAAACATTTTGCCATAGTGGATATTGAAACGACCGGAAGCCATGCCGGTGGATGCCGTATGACCGAGATTGCCATTTTGATCCATAACGGCAAAAAAGTTATAGAGGAGTATCAAACGTTAATCAATCCTGAGCAACCCATCCCCTATGCCATACAGGTGCTAACAGGTATCCGGACGGATATGTTGGAAAACGCACCGAGTTTTCAGGACATCGCAGAAGACGTGTACCATCTTTTGCAAGGAAAGGTTTTTGTTGCGCACAACGTCAACTTCGATTATTCCTTTCTCATCAAAGAATTGAAGCAAGCAGGCTATGATTGGCAAGCTCCCAAACTCTGCACAGTTCGATTGTCCCGAAAAATCATCCCGGGCTATACTTCTTATAGTTTGGGAAATCTGTGTCGACAAGTTGGCATCGAAATCACGGATAGACACCGCGCCATGGGCGATGCTCGCGCGACAGCACAATTGTTTGACCTTCTCCTGAAAAAGGACACTGAAAACTATCTTTTTGAAAGCGTAAAAAAGAACCGAGAGCATAAACTCCCTTCCCATATTGCCGCTGCTCAATTTGAAAAACTGCCTGAAATCACCGGTATTTATATTTTTCGTAACGCAAAGAACAAGATACTATATGTTGGCAAGGCCGTGAATATTAAAAAACGTGTGCTGAGTCATTTTACGGGGAATAACGACAGTCTGCGCCGACAGCAATTCATCAACGAGGTGTGTCATATCGATTTTGAAGCAACCGGCACCGAATTAATGGCCCTTTTGACTGAGTGTCAGCTGATCAAAAAACATTGGCCTATACACAATCGTGCCCTGAAGAAATACGAAGCTAAATTCGCCCTGATCCATTATCAGGATGTCCGCGGGTATGATCGGCTTGCGGTCAGCAAAATGAACCCAAATGCACCAGCAGTTCATTATTTTGAAACAGTAACCGAGGCCAATCTATTCTTGGGCAAGCTGATGCAAGAATTTGATTTGCCACCTGCCCTTTGCACCTTTTATTCCCCTTCCACCCAAAGCAAGGAAGACCGTCAGGTTACTTGTGGCGAACTTCCTTCTATCGAAAACCATGCAACCACCATTGCCCGTCTTTTTGACCACTTAGAATGCCAGCAGCATTCTTTTCTGTTGATTGACAAAGGCAGACATGAAAAGGAACAGAGTTATATCTATGTCAAAAAAGGCAAACTTTATGCCTTTGGATTTGTAGACCAGATCCAGGAATGGCGCGAGGTAGAAGACATCGTATCTTACAAAGACAAATGTATCAGCAATTTTTATATGCAACAGTTAGTGCAGGAGTATGCTAAACGCTATCCCGAGAAAGTCTATCCCCTAAAGTAGCACCCACAGACTATCGCATAAAAGCCTCCGAAGCCGTCTCAGTTTGCGACATAAACGTTTCCACTTTTTCCACCATGCGCTTGCTTCCTATTATGACGGGTGTGCGTTGATGCAAATGTTGAGGCTTCATATCCAAAATGCGCGCATTGCCCGATATCGCTTTGCCACCTGCTTGCTCTACAATAAAGGCCATTGGATTGCATTCATAAAGCAACCGCAACTTACCATTGGGATAACTTTGTGTTTCAGGATATAGAAATATACCGCCAACTATTAACGTTCTATGCAAATCGGCTACCATAGAGCCAATGTAGCGCGAAGTATAGGGGCGGTTGCCATTGGCATCTTCCATTTGGCAATATTTGATATAGTTTTTTATGTATTGTGGGAATTTCAGATAATTGCCCTCATTGATGGAATACGTTCGGCCTTCTTCCGGTATTTGCATATCCGGATGGGATAAACAAAATTCACCGATGGCCGGATCAAGTGTAAAACCATTCACCCCTTTTCCGGTCGTATAGACCAACATGGTAGAAGATCCGTAAATGATATACCCGGCAGCTACCTGCTCGTGTCCATATTGCAACACCTCGTCCAAACCAATGGGCTGATCCGTCTTCTTACGACGATAGATGGAAAAGATAGAGCCTACAGATACATTGAGGTCAATATTGGCCGAACCGTCCAGTGGATCGATGCAGACAATGTATTTTCCCTGTTTAGAATAGTGGAAAGTAGACAAATCTATACCGTCCTTATGCTCTTCGGAAGCGACATAGCAACACTCACCTCCTCTTGTTAAAGCTTGTATAAATTGCTTATCCGCATATACGTCAAGCTTCTGTTGCATTTCTCCTTGCACATTTTGTCCCCCCTGTGCTCCTAGGATACCTGCAAGTCCGGCTTTGTTTACCTCACAATTGATAATTTTAGCGGCAATGCCAATATCACGCAACAAACGAGACAATTCGCCTTTAGCATACGGGAAATCACTTTGCTTTTCAATGATAAACTGGCCTAATGTTTTGAAAGACATAATAGGAATAATCTGTTATTTTTAAAAAAATGTCCGTTTTTTTCAGCAACATGCTAAAATAAAAAAAATAATAAAATGCTAAAAAAAACATCAAATATTGCTCAAATCCGGAGTAAATTTAAATAAGAAATTTTAATTAAAAAATTGATTTTCAGCTTATTGTATTCAATACACTGCATTATCAAATTGACACACAAGCAGTTGGGTAAATAAAAATATTTTAGCTTCAATTTGCTAAAACGTTTGTGTTACTCCAAAGCAATCGGATCTTGTTTTTGAATATACTTCTTTGCAACGTCTTGGTCCATAGCATTGTTCTCCTAAAATCCTTCTTTTTCATTTAGGTACCTCCAATACCGGCGAGGGACGTGTTGCAAATGCAATTTGGTATTCTTGCGCTCAGGGATATTGACAGATTTAAAATACCTCTTCCACAAGTCGCTATACATATCTTCCTGTTGGTTAGCCCCTATGGAGATGCTGTGTTGCGAAATATCGTGCCCCTCTCCAAATGTCACTTCAGTTGCGTCCTGAAGGTCATAATATAGACCATAATGCCGTTTCACATCATATATTAACCAACGTTGATCGGCATAACGTTCCTTGAAATGCTTCCTGATCAAAGGCAATACATTGAAATCCGGTTCAATCAAGGCGACATACAGGCCGTCTTGAAGCAATTGGAAACGCACAAATGCCTTCATACGATGCCGTTCACGTAACACAGATTTCACAATCTGCTTTACTGCCAACACCTCGTTGTGTCCGTAATTCAGCTGACCGTTTTGGTGTTGTTGTGCAAAATAATATAGGGCTGTTTTCACAATCAGTAAGGGTGCCGTCTCCAATTCAGATAAATAAACATGATACAACTCCCGAATGCCTTGCACGCCTACTTTTTCCAGCAGTCCATTGCGGACACGTGCTGCCTTTGCTTCCACCGTGGTTACGAGATGCCGAGGTTCAAAGAGGTTGATTTGGACATGGCGACCATCTATCACAGCTTTCGGATCGACCCTGTATTCAAACACCTCAAAAATAGCCGTCAGAAGTCCCTCCCAGGAACCGTCAAATTGTAGTATTTTACCGTCCATCCATTCTGTTAAAATAACCGCAATTGTCCGTTATCAGATGTTGAAAATTTGCTTTTGGATGAAGCCAAAATATACGCTTTCAGGACTTCCGCGCGTTTATCTGAATGAAGTTGCTGATATCCCTTACAACAAATAAAATACTTTGCCCGATTTACCGCGACACCCAACTTCTGCAGATTGTCCAATCCTAATGCCCCGAATTTTCTGGCTGCCACAATCTTCTGGGCAGAAGCCACCCCAATTCCCGGAACACGTAATATCAGGCGATAATCTGCTTGTTGAATATCTACCGGAAATTTATCCAAGTTGCGCAAAGCCCAGCTCAATTTGGGATCGATATCCAAATCCAATAACGGATGTTCCCCATTGACCAATTCATTAGCCTGAAAACCGTAAAACCGCATCAGCCAATCGGATTGATACAGCCTGTTTTCACGGACCGTGGGGACAGCCGAACCAATGGCAGGCAAGCGCTGGTCGTATGAAATGGGAATATATCCCGAGTAATAAACCCTTTTCAAGAAAAATTTACGGTAAAAGTATTGAGCGGCATGGATGATCTGCTGGTCAGTCTCGCCACTTGCACCAATAATCATTTGGGTGCTTTGGCCAGCTGGTACAAATGTAGGTGTCGACTTGAAAATCTTTTTTTCTTCTTTTGTCTGCGCAATCTGATTTTTCAGATAGCTCATAGGCTCAATCATCGCAGACCTATTCTTATCCGGAGCCAACAGTTTTAACCCTTCCTCCGTTGGGATCTCCAAATTAATGCTCAGCCGATCAGCATATAGCCCTGCCTCATGGATGAGCGCATTTGATGCGCCCGGAATGGTCTTTAAATGGATATAACCGTTAAAATTATGTTCTTTGCGGAGTTTTTGGGCAATAAGCACCAATCTTTCCATCGTATAATCGGAATCTTTAAAGATGCCCGAACTGAGAAACAAGCCCTCAATATAATTACGACGATAAAAATTCATCGTTAGATCCACAACTTCCTGCACCGTAAAGGCTGCACGCTTGACATCATTGCTCCTTCGCGATACGCAATAGGCACAATCGTATATGCAATGGTTGGTTAAGAGAATTTTCAACAACGAGACACAGCGTCCGTCTTCGGTGTACGTGTGGCAAATACCCACACCGGTATTGCCCAACCCTTTGTTTTTATTCTGTCTATTGCTTCCACTCGAACTGCAACTTACGTCGAACTTTGCCGCATCTGCCAAAATCTCCAGTTTTTCTTTTATCCTATCTGACATATCATATAATTTTCCAAAACAAAAATACTAAAATATTTAGCTTTTAAAACTTGGAAATTGTTAAATCCGAGAAGCCAAACATACGCTAAGAAGTACTACCATCGTTGTCGCGAGTGCAACGAACATACCGAACGTTTGGTTATATTGACAACATGGATTATATATTCACCAATTTAACTTGTGAAATTAAATTTGTATATTCGTACTAGACAAAAGGAGGTTTGTAATGCGCACCAATACTATTCGGGAGAAGCTGTATGACTATATCCGCTTCGCGGACGACAAGAAGGTCAAGGCCATATATACAATGTTAGAAGAGGAAATTGTCATAAAAAATAATCCTTGGGATGATACAGAATTTATAGCCGAACTCGAGCGAAGAGTAGCTGAATATGAACGTGGAGAAGTTAAGATGTCCACGTGGGAGGAAGTAAAGGCTAAAGCTATAGCGTTGAAGAAATAACATGGCTTCTCAAGTCATTTTACATCCTGAAGCTGAAAAAGAATACCTAAGGTCATACTTGTGGTATGAAGAGCGTTTACCTGGATTAGGCGAACGTTTTGCACAAACTATTGATGCTACTATTCGACATATTTCCCACCATCCGTTCCATTATCCAGAAAAAAAGAAAAATTACCACGAAGCACTCACAAAAACATTTCCGTTTTTGATTATATACAAAGTAGATCCGAAAAAAAGGAAATCATTATAGTATCTATATATCATACCAGCAGAAACCCTAAAAAGAAGTATAGGAAATAAAAGAACCCATTTCCCTCCTACCCTAACTTCCCTACAACTACTTTCAACAGCTTCTCATCATCAAAATACGTTTGGGCGATTTGACGGATACGCTCGGGTGTCATGCTACGGATCGTGTCGTTGCTTCTACCGTAAAAGGAAAAATCAAGCCCGTAAAAATAGACAGCCTTGAATTTATCAGCATGTGAAAAGATCGATTCCAGACTTCCCAAAATAGAGCCCAACATATAATTCCGCACCAGCTCAACCTCTTCTTTGGGAGCTAATTCAGTACGTAACACATCCAATTCCTTATTGATTTCCCGCAACGTAGCTTGCGTGACATCTACGCCCACTTCGGAAGCAATCGTAAAGAAACCACCATGCTTTAGGCTGGCCAAAGCTGACCCAATACTATACGTATAGCCCTTTTCTTCGCGGATATTCCGCATCAATCGGGAGCCAAAATAACCGCCAAACAGGGTATTGACAAATTGCAGGGCCGGAAAGTCTGGATGCTGGCGGTTGATGCACGGCATACCCAAACGAACAGCTGACTGCAACGCATCTGCCCGTTCCTCCACGATCATACGTGGCTCAAAGATCGGCAAAGACGGTGGCAAAAAGACATGTCCTTCGCTTTGATCCGACCACTGATCGACAAACAGTTCACGGATCTGTCCCAGTATCGCATCCGTTACATTGCCTGAAATCACCAACGTACAGTTTTTTGGTTGAATCTGCTGGCGGTATAAGGAAAGTATATCTTCTCTATAAAGCGCATCATAAGCCTCTGCTGTTGGTGTAATACCGTAACGGGTATCCCCAAATAAACCCTTGTAAAACGACTTCCGAGCTACATAGTCGTTCTTCTTCATCGAGACCTGCAAGGTCTGCTTATTGTTACGCACGTATGTCTGTAGTTCGGTCTCTGGAACGACCGAATGCTGCAAGATATCTTGCACAATTGGCAATACGGATGACAAGTGCTTGGTGAGCGTGTACAAGGTCAGCGAGGTTTGGTCGTAGCTGTATTCCGGCACTACATAGGCACCATAAAAGTCCACCTCTTCTGCTATCTGGGCGCTCGTCCGTGTGGTCGTGCCCTCCTTCAACATACTGCTCAGGCAAGTGTTTAGCAAAGGGTTTTCCGGCACGAAAAACACATTCTGAAAAATGAATTCCGCTTTGATCAGTTCTTGTTCAGGAGCACGGAAAACAAAAACCTTCAATCCGTTTTCAAAATGGATTTCCTCAGGTTGTATCAATGCAATATCCTCAATGGGATGGTATATCGGAGCTTCTTTCCTATTTAACATGTTGTTCCTCCTTCGCCTGATAGATTAATGTAGAAGAATTTTCTTTTCGAAAAACATTCTGTGCTACGCGCAAAATGTCATCAGTGCTAACTTGCAGATATTTTTCTACTTCCTCATTGTATAGTGCTGCATCGCCAAGAATCTCATAAAATGCCAAATTCATGGCTTTGTCCAAAATAGAAAGCTCCGCAAAAACCATTGTCGATTCGATTTTGTTCTTTACCTTCTGCAGTTCCATTTCGGCAACCGTTTCCGATTTCAACCTTTCCAGCTGTTTCCATAACAAAGCTTCTGCTTCTTCCATCGGTACGTGAGGCAGGGGTTTCCCCTCGACCACGAACAGATTTGAATCAATCGACCCCATTACATAAGCATTTATTTCACTGAAAACAGGCTGATCTTTAACCAATGCCCGATATAAGCGGGAGGATGTACCACGGGATAAAATGTCTGATATCAGATCCACAACCGGATAATCCGGATGAAGGCGTTCGGGTCCGTGAAAGGCGACATAAATGCTACTAACGGGAATATCTGCCTGCACCTCTTCCCTTCGAGGTTCGGTTTGCGGTGGTTCCTGTGGTAGATTGCGTGTGTAGCTTTCGCCTGCCGGAATATTACCAAACCACTTCTCCGCAAGTTGTTGAACCTGCTCCACACGCACATCTCCTGTCACAACCATCACTGCTTGATTGGGAGTATAGTGTTTTTTGAAAAATGCTTTTACGTCTTCCATCTTGGCCTCTTCGATATGGCGCAATTCCTGCCCAATCGTTGCCCAACGATACGGATGTTTTTTATAGGCCAAAGGACGCAAACGCAACCAAACATCGCCATAAGGCTGATTCAGATAACGCTGCTTGAATTCTTCACACACCACCTGGCGTTGCACATCCAAGCTCTGTTCACTAAAGGCCAAGCTCAGCATGCGGTCGCTTTCTAGCCAAAAAGCGGTTTCCAAATTGGCGGACGGTAAGGTCACATAGTAATTCGTGATATCGTTGCTGGTAAAGGCATTGTTCTCACCGCCCACTTCCTGCAATGGTGTGTCGTAGTTTGGAATGTTGACGGATCCCCCGAACATAAGATGTTCAAAAAGATGGGCAAAACCCGTTTTATCCGGTGATTCGTCCCTTGCACCTACATCATATACAATATTCACGCAGGCCATGGCCGT
>JBEBRE010000084.1:0-13770 GCA_040394995.1 Sphingobacterium wenxiniae | reverse complement strand
AAGGGGATAGGAGACCTCGTAGAGGTCAAATATTTATAGAAAAAATATACGAAAATAACATTCGACCCCGTCGGGGTCGTACAATAACACAATAATTTATAGGCTATAAACATTTGAATCCTTCGGATTCTTGCTTAACTTGATGATATCGCACTTGCGATAGCTGTGGTAAAGAAATAAGGTTATATACGACCTTTTTGTTTTTTTAACTTTTGGGACATGCGCGTTTATAAAAATTTGTTCTATTTTTAAGTCCAGATAACAACGGAGCAAGGGAATGCTGAATAAGCTACAGAAGATAAGTCCGAGGCAACGGAAAATCATCGGCATAGTGGCTGGTGTTGTCGTATTATTGCTTGTTGCCGTATTGGCGATAGCCTTATCGGTTCGAGGAAAGATGCTCACCCAAGCCCTGGTCAAAGTGGAAGAGAAGTTGCAAAAGGATTATGACATAGACTTTAATGTGCGCAACTATCGGTTCACAGGATTGGCAACTGTCACCTTTGACCATGTCGAGGTTTTGCCAAGAAATCGAGAACAGTTGGCCGAAATAGAAAAAATGGCGGTTTCCATTCGGATTTGGCCTCTGCTGTTTGGAGAAGTGAAGGTGGGAAACCTTGAATTGAAGAAGGCTAAGGTGACATTGGTGAAGCAGGACAGCCTGAGCAATTATGATTTTCTTTTTAAAAAGAAAGACAAGGACAGTGTCAAGGTCGAGAAGGATAGCGAGCCTAATTACGCGGCATTGATTGACGGATTGATGAAAAAGGTGTTTTTTAAGATACCGCGCGATATGGAGTTGACCGATTTTGAACTTTCTTACCGTGATGACAGCTTACAACAACGTATTCGCCTTCCCCAAGCGGTCATTGATGGAGGCGATTTTGAGATGAGTTTGTTTTTAAATGACCATGATGCACAGTGGAACTTGGCAGGCAAGGTAAACCCTGACCGACAGCAACTCAAAGTGGAAGTGTCTTCCGAGCAAGACAATGTAGAATTGCCCCTACTTCAGAGAAAATTTGGCCTTCGGGTCAGCTTTGACAAAATCATGTTTGACCTACATAAGGTGAAGCGGGAAAGTGCGGATTCCCTGACATTATCCGGAGGATGGGAATTTCAAAACCTGCGTGTTAAACATCCACGTCTATCCGAAGAAGACGTTTTAGTGCCGAATGCCATAGCACAAGGCCAAATCAACATCGGTAAATCGGCCATAGAAGTTGATCCCAAGAGTAGGATTCAAGTAGAGGAGTTTGAATTTCAGCCATATGTAAAGTTTATTCCCAACCCGGATAAGATCGTTAGCCTATCCGTGCATACCGGAAAATTCAAAGCGCAACAACTGTTTGATGCCATTCCCAAAGGTTTGTTTGAAACACTGGAGGGCATACAGGTAGAAGGAGAGATTGCTTATGACCTCGACTTCTCTGTTAACTTGAACGACCCCGACAATCTGAGCTTTTCTTCCAAGATGGATGACAGCGACCTGCGAATAAAGCAGTGGGGGAAGGCTGATTTGGGACAAATGAATACAGCTTTTACCTACGAGGCATATGAAGATACAACCTTGATGCGGCGAATTGTTTTGGGAAGCGAAAATCCAGCATTCACCCCGCTAAATCAGGTTTCCTCCATTATGAAAAAAACTTTGCTAAATACCGAAGACCCATATTTCTATGACCACCGTGGTTTTGAAGAGGAAGCTTTTAAGCTTTCCATCGCCACCAATATAAAAGAACGGGCTTTTAAGCGGGGTGCAAGTACCATTTCCATGCAATTGGTGAAAAATGTCTACTTGAACCGGAATAAGACCATGATGCGGAAGTTTGAAGAAATTCTATTGGTATGGCTAATGGAAGCATCACGACAGGTCTCCAAGGACAGAATGTACGAGGTTTACCTAAACGTTATCGAATGGGGTAAAAATGTATACGGCATCCAAGAAGCAGCATCCTACTATTTTGGCAAGAAACCATCTGAATTGAATATAGGGGAAAGTCTTTACCTGTCGAGTATCGTACCCCGTCCCAAGACAGGATTGGCCTCCTTCGATTACACAGGCCACTTGAAGCCTTGGCTGCAGCGCTATTTCAATACATATGGGTATATTATGAACAAGAGGGGCCAGCTACAGGATGAAGAGGTGCCAGAAGCATATGGATTCTATCAGGTGCAGGTGCAACCCCACCTTCGTCCGGCAGCACCTCGCTTTGTGGCAACAGACACGGTAGACGTGGATTTGCGTCAAGAACATGAGGTCATCATGAAAGAGATGGAGTTAGAGGAAAGAGCAAGAAAGAGCCTCCGGGAAAAATGGTTTGGCAAGGAGTCGGAAACAGAACAACAATAGTATGATGAAGCATATCCAAATTGACCATCTGAAATTTGAGCTTTTTATCGATCACGAACAGATACAAAAACGGGTTCGGTTGATGGGTATTGATATCAGCATGAAATACGAGAAGCTTCATCCTGTTTTTGTGGGCGTGCTGAATGGCTGTTTCATGTTTATGGCCGATTTGATGAAAGAAGTGCATATCCCCTGTGAGTTGTCCTTTGTAAAGTTAGCTTCTTACCAAGGGACAGAACAAGCACAGATCAGCCAATTACTTGGCGTAGGGATTGATCTTAGCGACAGACACGTGATCATCGTGGAAGATATTATCGATTCCGGCAACTCTTTGAAACATACCATTGATGCTTTGGAAAAATTGCAAGTTTCTAGTATTGCCGTGTGCTCACTCTTGATGAAACCCGAGTGTTTGATGCATCAATTCGACAATATTATGTATGTGGGATTTGAGATAGGAAAAGAATTTGTTGTGGGGTATGGTCTTGATTACAATGGGCAATGCCGAAATCTACCTGATATTTATAAAAATATTCCTGCGGGTTGAATCAAGACGAGCAACCTCGGTGCCTAAAACATGCCATAAACCTTCGGATTTAATTTCAGGAATAGATCCATGTCAGGATATATAAGGGATTCCCTCATGTCATTGTGAGATAGCCAATTGCCGTTAGCGGAAGAGAATTGTTTTTCGGACTATTCCCTCCTTTTTTGTTACAAATGCACCTTCATAGGCTCAAAAACCATGGATTCTTAGCCTATTTTTCAAAAAAATATGTTAAAAAATGTGAAAGTATATTTTTTTTTCTATGTTTGCATAGTAAGCAAATGATGGTGATGTGTGTACAACAACCATTTTGAAACAATTTTAACTAAACAACAAAAACAAAAAACACATGAAACAAAAGGTATTAAGCGGTTAACGTTTTGCATGGGCAGTAACGTTTGAGCAAACAGATGACTTCACGGTGTGGTTTCCGGTAACATGGCGTTGTCCATTGTCATTTAATCTAAAGATTGAAAAGAATTAAACAGATTTTTTTGAAGTCTATTTATGTCTACTATGTAACGTTATTGCAAATCTCAAGAATGTTTGTAACGTTTAACACAACACTAACTATTAGCATTTAATAACTAAAACAACAAAAACACATGAAACAAAAATTACTCAGTATTCTTTTTGTGCTGGCATGCCTTATTGGGCAATCGCTTGCACAAAGTCGGCAGGTGAGTGGGAAGGTGACATCGGCAGGGGATGGAACGCCTATAGCAGGTGTTTCAGTCCTTGTGCAGGGAACAAACACCGGCACGCAAACCGACAGCGATGGTAACTATACCATTAATGTTACAACAGGAACACAATTGAGCTTTCGCTACATTGGCTTCAATTCTCAGGTGGTAACTATCGGCAATCAATCCGTGATTAATGTCCAATTGGCCGGTGTCGATAATACCTTGGACGAGGTGGTGGTTACGGGAGCATATGGCATTCGACAGACTGCTCGATCGTTAACATCTAGTGCTCAAGTTCTAGAGTCGAAAGCTATTAATACGACGCGTCAACCTAACTTAAACAACGCCTTGGCTGGTAAAGTAGCTGGTTTGCAAGTGCGTTCACAATCAGCCGCCGCATTGGGTCGTAGCAATACTATTCGACTGCGTGGTACAACTGGGCTTAGTACAGGTAATGATGGTGCTATTTATGTGGTTGACGGGACTATTCTTCCGAATTATGATGATATCAGTGTAGATGAAATAGAATCTGTTACGGTGTTGCAAGGACCTGCAGCTTCTGCACAATTTGGTTCGCAAGCAGCCAATGGTGCTATTGTTATTACAACTATAAAAGGGAAAAGGCAAGAAGGCCTTGGTATTGCACTTAATTTGGGAACAACGTTTGATAAGGCCTATATCATGCCCAATTATCAGAATTCCTATGCAGGAGGTGGATCAGAGACCATGTATCAGTACACTTGGAAAGAAGGTGACCCTGATGAGTGGAAAGTATTGGACGGAAAGTATTATCATGACTATAATGATGACGCTTCTTGGGGCCCTCGTATGGTTGGGCAAGAATATATCCCTTGGTATGCTTGGTACGGTGGACACGCTCGTTCTTATCAAACGGCTACATTAACACCACAACCGAATAATGCACGTGATTTTTTTGAAACAGGAGTCAATACAAATAACAATATTGTTGTAACGAAGGGAACGGAAGACTATTCCTTAAAGTTTAGCTACACCAATCAATATACTAATGGGTTGTTGCCAACTACGTCTTTGAAAAAGAATCTTTTCACTGTAAACGGAGAGTTTAATGTGAATGATCATTTGACCGTAGGAGCAAATATCAATTATGTGAACACAAAATTGTTTGGCGAAATTGACGACGAATATTCTAATCAATCTACGGGTGCATTTAGTCAATGGTTTCACCGGGATTTGGATATAGGCATAATGAAAGAATTGCGTGACTTGACCACTCCCGAGGGTATTTATGCCAGTTGGAATCATACGAATCCTAATTCGTATAATCCAGACAATCCCAGGGCCTTTTATGCGGGAAACTATTGGTATAATCCATATACCTACTATGATTTGATTGATCGTGTAAATCAAAGAGATAGATGGTACGGTAATTTATATTTAACCTATAAAATTTATGATGATTTAAGCCTAACAGGTACTTTCCGTAAACAACAAAATACAACGTTTTGGGATTTTCGTTATAGTTCGAAGTTGAACGAAAGTGGATTGCAAACCTCTGGTAACAATCCGTTGACCAAAGGTTATTACGGTACAGGTAATACCTATTCCAACCGCCAAAATATAGAGTTTAGAGCAAATTATTCCAAAGAAATTCAAGACTTCAAAATCAATGCAAACGCGATTGCTGATTTCTTTAGAGCAGAATCTAACGAAAATAGTGGAGAAACGGTAGATGGTCTGAACGTTCCTGATCTCTTTACCCTATCCAATTCTATAAGCCAAGCTAGTCAGTATAACTATCGTTCAAGAGAAGGCTATAATGCTTTAATGTTTGTTGCCAATGTAGGCTATAAAGACTTTTTGTTTATTGATGGAACAATTAGAAGCGACTGGTATTCTACATTGCCTAAGGAGAATAATCAAGTGTTTTCCAAATCTCTTGGTGCATCGTTCATTTTTTCTGATCTAATAAAAGATAGCGCTCCTTGGTTAAGTCTAGGTAAGTTGAAATACTCTTGGGGTGAAATTCCAAAAGCACTTGGAACGAATAATACAAACTTTGGCGCTTATCGGTATCCTGGAATGGCCTATGGTGTTGGTCAGTATAAATGGGGAAGTAACTTTTTGATGAGTACTCCAGATGCTTTGGTTGATCCAGATATTAAAGGAGCTGTGAGCTCACAACAAGATATTGGATTAGAGTTTTTTGTCTTGAGGAATCGTTTAGGTCTTATAACTACCTACTGGACCGGGAAAGATGTTGATTTTCCTTATTCGGTATCTCAAAATGGAGCAAGTGGCTATACCTCGTATTTGACGAATATTGGTAAGATATCACGTGCTGGTTTGGATGTTCAATTAAAAGCAATTCCAGTTCGCAAGAACGATTTTGAGTGGCAAACAAGCGTGACCTGGGCTCGCTTAATCAAGAATAACATTGATAAAATTATAGAAGGAACTAATAGAATCAATGTGGAGGGTGTGTGGGGAACTACTTTGCCACGATTGACCCATATTGAAGGGCAAAGATGGGGACAGATTTTCGGTAATGGTATCAAGAGAAACGAGAATGGCGTTCCTATCTTAGATGAAAACGGGTTTTATGAAAATGATCCAGAAGTCCAGTTTGGCTCTGTGTTGCCGAAATACACAGGAGGTTTCCAAAATAACTTCCGTTATAAAGATTTCTCTTTGGGAGTGGATATTGACTTTCAATATGGTGGAAAAATGGTATCACTCTCGAATATGTGGGGATCCTATTCTGGTCTTACCGCTCGAACTGCCCGTTTGAATGATAAGGGAAATCCTATTCGTGATGATGTAGAAGATGGCGGAGGTGTCCGTGTAGATGGTGTGGACGAGAACAATGTTGCGGTAACGCATTATATTAAGGCCGAAGATTATTATCATGGATTGTATAATAATTTAACTTTTGATGAGTTTATCTATGATTTGACTTTCGTAAAACTAAGGGCGCTTTCATTTAGTTATAACATTCCGGTAAAGAAATTCAACTTGGGTAATTATGTCAAGAGAGCGACCTTTTCTGTAGTGGCGAACAATCCATTGTTGATTTATGCAACAACTAAGGATTTTGACCCCTCAGAGATCACCTATTCAACTGGTGAGACGGGTCAGTTGCCAGGTACAAGAGGTTTTGGTTTTAACTTAAATATCGGGTTTTAATAATTAGAAAAATGAAAAAGAAATTTATATATATATTATTGGCAACGACAGTTTTGGGCTCAAGTTGTGGAGACTTTGGGGATATGAATGAAAACCCCAATGCGACAACGACCCCCATTACAAGTGCATTGCTCACGAATGTGCTCTCAGGTATTGCCGGATACGCTTCTAATGCATTTTATCAACCAGCCTTGTATGCACAGTATATTTCCGAAACACAATATACAGAGGCTTCATTGTATTCTAAACCGCAACTCAATTTTACAGGTTTCTATTCTGGGCATTTGATGGACTTGCAGAACATTATCAATACCGAGACGGATAATCCTAATATGCAAGCAGTTGCCTCTATTTTGCAACAATACATCTTCTGGTATCTTACGGACTGTTGGGGAGATATCCCTTATTCTGAGTCATTGCAAGGAATCCTTCCAAAATACGATGTGCAGGAAGATATTTATAAAGGTATTTTGTCAAAGTTAACTGAAGCTGAAAATTCATTTGACGGACATTCCCTTATTCGTGGGGATCTAATCTATAATGGAGATGTAGCATCTTGGAAACGTTTTGCAAACTCTTTACGAATGTTGGTGGCTTTGCAGCTTTCTAAGAAATACACCGGACCGAGTGACTATGCGGCCACTGAGTTTAAGGCCGCGTTGAATGATTCGGACGGTTATATTGCCGAAAATAGTCAGAACTTTACGGTAGCATTTCCAGGTGGTGTTTTTAAAAGCCCATGGCGGAACACATATGATGGACGTAAAGACTATGCGCAGAGTAAAACTTTGACAGATATCACTTCGAGTTTAGCAGATGCTCGACAGAATGCATTTGGAGGAGCTACGGAAGATTTAACTGCTCCTGATGCTTTCGAAACTTCCAATATCGGTTTTCCTTATGGTTTATCTCGTTCAAATGCGGAGGCTTTTGCTAGTGCTAATACAGGTTTTGCCCGTGTTCTACGAGGAGATTTCCGTACCGAAGATGCACCTTACGTGGTTATCGGCGCAGGACAAGTAGCATTGGCCCGAGCCGAAGCAGCACAATTGGGATGGACATCGGAGAATAAAAATGCCGTTTATAGAACAGGAATAGAGTTGTCTTTTGAACAATGGGGAGAAACAGCTCCTACAAGCTATTTCACACAATCTGGAGTAGTGTTGAACGGAACGAATGACGCTAATAAAATTGTTTTGCAACGCTATTTAGCGCATTATCCTGATGGACGAATGGGCTGGAACATTTGGCGAAAATCTGGGGTACCAACATTATCACCTGCACCTGATGCTGCCCCCGGAACTCAAATTCCGAGAAGGTTTACATACGGAACAAATGAATATAACACCAATCGGGAAAATATGGAAGAAGCAATTAATGGTTTGGATGGAGGTGATGAAATGTCATCTAGAATATGGTGGGATAAATAATTATACAATCAGCGATGAAAAGAACAATTATTAAATATATTTATATCGCATTCAGTTTTGTGTTAATAGGATTAGCACAAGGATGCGTCAAGGAATCCTTTGAAGGAGATAATATGGGAGATGCTGGCACAACCTTCCTCAAAACTCCGGATGGCGATGTGGTGGTACATTGGTTAACCCCATTTGATAATGTCCAAAAAGTCAATCTCTTTACGTTGTTTAAAGCAGCTCATAACAAAGCAGAGCTGAACGGGGTGAATGTGGTGAAGATTAAGATGGATAACAGCATTGTCGATGAGTATAATGAAGAGAACGAAACAGACTTTGAAGTTTTGCCTTCTGACTTTTATACCATAGCGCAAGGGGATGGTATTACAGGGACAGCATCCGAATTATCCATAGAATTTGGTAACGGAAGGATGTATGGAGTCCCTGCGCTTAATATTGATGGCTCAAAATGGACAGATCTTGCCCAGAAATACGCGGTTGCCTTTGTGATCACCGACTATGGTAATATTGAGCCAAGTGCAGCTTTAACTGATACCATCATCGTTCAATTAGGATTAAAAAATCAATGGGATGGAATCTATGTTTGGACAGGTACATTAACGGACAATGCGAGTGGTGCTATAGAACATATTGCCACTCCATATGCAGATGCCGGTTATGGAGACTATGAAATCCAATTGGTAACTATCGGAGAAACTAAAGTAGCTATGTTTGATGATATTCTTTGGGGGGACTATATGTACCCTATGTATAGTGGAGGATGGTCTGGATATGGTTCCTTTGCTCCGGTCTTTGAGTTTGACCCTGAAACGAACGAGGTTATTTCAGTAACTAATTATTATGGTCAGCCTGCAGGAAATACTCGTTATGCAGAATTGGATCCTTCTGGAGAAAATTATTATAATCCGGATACGAAAGTATTAAAAGTGAAGTATTTTATGTTTCAGCCGAATACGGTTCCTAGTGGACCTAGATCGATAATGGATGAAGAATTCCGTTTCTTAAAAGGCCGATAAATAATATTTTAAGTAAGATTATAGAGGCCGTCTCAGAGAGATGGCCTCTATTGTGCTATAACCGATGATAATATCTATATTTTTTTGAAGTGATTTTTGGATAAGTTATATAAAATGTTATATTTATGTGTTATTTGGTTGTATTGTAGCACAGAACTATCACCAGATAACCGTGTATGACATTAATTTTAAATGTTAACATTATAAAAAAATATTTGCCTTTTGTGTCATCACCATATTGTGTATGGTCTTTGTGATGGCTAACAATGCTAAATCGTCTTCGTCTACGATAGTTGCTAATCAATCAGATATTCGGTATGGGTATGTGGAACGGAATGGTATAATTTACCATATTGAGTACGAAATCCTTCCCGGAGGACTTGGGGCTACGCTCTTATCTTTAAGCGTCTCGCCCGGTTATATTATTTCAAGTGATGTTTATTTATTAGAAACATCGACAGGAGAAGTGTTTTTTAAAGGGGAAGTCGAAACGAGTATTGGTGGAACTGAAACTTTTTTCTAGAACCTGTGCTTGATTACTAATATTATTTGCCTATGCCATATACTTATAAGATTATTAATCGATCCGAATAATCTGATTTTTGAAGTGAGGTGGTCGGGGCTGGGATGCGTGGCCATTGAACGATTTGAAAGACCAGAAGATAAAAGGTATTTCGTAACTTTATTGAATAGGTTGATTCTCGGCGTGAATTTGTCGAAAGCCTTTTTTGTAGGGAAATTTTATATGGTGTTTTAAAATAGTATATTAGAAACTAATTGTAAACTATAAACAGACTACCCTATGAAAAAAATGTCTTTAAATTTACTTTGTATTGGTTCAATTCTATTGATGCAAAGTTCAATTCCAGCATCCAGTGTCTTAGAGAAAACTACATCTCAAGTCCAGACAACAGCGTGGTCTTTTAATTGGAACAGCCCTTATGAGCTCCATTGCCAGTTTGTGGTAGGGACAAATAATATCATTGATGTTGTATTAGAAAGCGACTTAATGATGGCACTTTTATAGATGTTGATTATTATTATGTGAGGAGTGGAGGTGTAGCGATTAGTGGAACGGGATATTGCTTTAGTGGAGTAATTGTGACCAGTGATGGTGACCTTACCTTTACTTGCACGATACCCGAATCATGATAGGTAACTTTCTATAGCCCTACGATTGGTTTTTATTCCCAAACGGGTCGCAACATCTTGCTACAACCTCTTCCAACCATTCCTTGGGATGTCGTAATGAAGACACTGCGACGAGTGAGCGATACAAGGGAGAACGGTCGCCTGCTGTCCTCTTTCTGCTCGTTAAAGATGCATCTGAAAGGCTAAACATGTGTAGCAAGTAGCGATATTTGCCCCTTCATCATTAGTAGGGGTGGCCAGGTAAAAGGTCTCCCAATGCTCCGGGATTCAGAAAGGTGGGTTTAAAAATTAGTGAGTGCGATCGGCAAAAACAGCGTGTAAAGTTGTCTGTGAAAAGCCTTATTTACCTGCTTTCTTCGATGAGGATTCGATATCGCAGGCATATCAATCCGTGTTGTCTCCGAGATGAGTCCGAGTATACCTAGCTGATACAGTGCTCGTACATTTCATGCACGTCTTACTCTTCGACAAGTATTACCAAATCTATCCTAAAGCATAAAAGAGGCTGTCTCGAATCTTTACCGGAAATATATTGAGATTATGATATTTACAAGGAGACTCCGTGTTATGATTTAAAATTTGTATTAAAAGATGGATTATGCTTTTCTTTTTTCTGCAAAAATCCCACCCTCTCACTACCATCCTGCGATGTGGTAGTTTAATAAATCTACCTCATATTCGCCAAAATACTCAGTTCTTGCGCAACCCGGCCAGCGATAGCCTTATACGCCTCGGCAACCGGCTCATCTGCATCCAAAAGAACAGGGAAGCCATTGTCTCCGGCATCGGCTACTGCTTTCACCAAGGGAATTTCGCCCAAGAATGATACGTTGTTTTCTTCCGCCAAGCGCTTACCGCCATCTTTTCCGAAGATATAGTATTTTTTGTCTGGAAGTTCTGTCGGCGTGAAATAGGCCATGTTTTCCACGACACCTAAAATGGGAATATTGATGCCTTCCATGCGGTACATGCCTATGCCCTTGATTGCATCGGCCAGTGCTACATGTTGCGGTGTCGTGACGATGATGGCACCGGAAATAGGGTAGCTTTGCGCGACGGTAATATGGATATCGCCTGTGCCGGGAGGCATGTCCACCACCAAATAGTCCAGTTCACCCCAATGTGCATCGCCGAATAGCTGTTTGATAGCAGAAGTGGCCATTGGACCGCGCCACGGGATGGGTTGGTTAGGGTCCGTGAAAAAACCGATAGACAAGAGCTTGAGACCAAATTTTTCAATCGGCAATATCTTGTTTTTACCTTGAGGGGTTTGGATCGACTGTGGTCGTGTACCTTCCAAACCAAACATAATAGGCAACGAAGGTCCGTAGATATCGGCATCCAGCAGTCCTGTTTTCGCACCCGTCTGCGCCAAAGCCAGCGCAAGATTGCTGGCTACGGTCGATTTGCCCACACCACCTTTGCCTGACGATACTAATATGATGTTCTTGATGCCTTCCAATTGTGCCGATTCGGTACTGGTGACGCGAGAAGTCATGCGGATATCCACTTCCATATCTTTATCGATAAAAAGAGCGATAGCATTCCGACAAGCATGCTCAATATGTCCTTTCAAGGGACATGCAGGTGTTGTTAAAACGACATCAAATTTGATTTTGTTGGGCAATATCTCGAGGTTTTGAATCATGTTTAGCGTAACCAGGTCTTTTTTCAGATCAGGCTCCTCTACATGACTCAAAGCATGTAATACGTGTTCTTTTGTAATCATGATTAAGTAATCTTTTACAAATTTACATATTGCAGGAGATAATCATGTCATGCATTTGTTGTTAAACGGATTTTTCTACGCTGTTTACCTATTAGAAAGTAGATAAGGACCGTGGACAAACGATATCAATTGATTTTTAGACTATAGGTAATATCCACGCCCCCTGCCGCCAGCATGTCATGGACGGAACAGTATTTTTTAACCGCCAATGTTGCGGCCTTTTGCGCTTTTTCCTCATCTATGGCTCCTTTCAGTGAAAAGGCTATATGGATTTTCGTGAAAATATTTGGAATTTCGTCGCGTCGTTCGCCTTCTACTTCCACCTGTATGTCTTCGACATCTTGGCGTTGTTTTTTCAGTATGGCATACAGATCGAATACACTGCAGGAACCCAAAGCCATTAGCACCAATTCCATCGGCCTGACGCCCTTGCCCTCTCCACCGATGTTTTCCGATCCGTCGATGTTTACTTTTATGGATGATAATTCGCTGGACGCTTCAAAATGGACGGCATCGTTTTTGCGTTGTAAATGGACTTTCATGTTTTTACGTGTTAATATGCAAAGATAACGATTTAAGTGTTATGCAGTTGTGCAACAAAATCAAATATTGCCTGCGCCGGGTCATTTGTCTTCATAAAATTTTCTCCAATTAGAAACCCTTGGAATCCGGCTTTTTTTAGTTCACAAATAGTATTTGGATCGGAAATACCGCTTTCAGAAACTTTAATAAAGCGATTGGGGATTTTATCAACCAGATCGTAGGAATGATCCAAACTGACGGAGAAGTCTTTCAAATTACGGTTATTCACGCCAATAGCATCGATACTGTCGAATATATTGCCTTGCAATTCCGTTTCGTTGTGCACTTCCAAAAGCACATGTAGACCGAGTGCTTTGGCATATTCAGAAAAGGACTTGATTTCTTCCGGGGCCAGACAGGCCGCTATCAACAAAATAATATCAGCACCATAAGCTTTGGCTTCGGCTATTTGGTAGGTGTCCACAATGAATTCCTTTCGAAGCAGGGGAATATGCAATACTTCCCGTGCCGTTGTTAAGTCTTGGAGCGACCCGTGGAAAAAATCGGGATCAGTCAATACGGAGACAGCAGATGCCCCTGCCTTTTGATAGGCTTTTACCACGTCCTGTACAGCTGAACGATTGTTGATGATGCCCTTGGAGGGCGACGCTCTTTTAAACTCGGCAATAATCCCGGTACGCTCGGGATGCAGCATGGACTCCCTCAAGGAATGGCAGTCCCGCCCAAAAAGCGGATATTGTTCCAATGTGGCCAAAGAAACCTTTTGCCTAGCCTCCGCCACTTCTATTTTTTTTCGTTCTACAATTTTATCTAATATGGTCATTTTTTATTAGTAAGTAAATGTTAGATATGAGATGTTAGACATAAGATGTTAGACATGAGATAATAAGATATAAGGGTCAGATGCTATACTGAATTTTAGGCCTCAAATCTAATGTCTCTCGTCTCAAATGTCCTGTCTTTAATCCTTGCTCTTTGTTATCCCCTCCCCAAAGGAGAGGGAGTAGGTTCTGTCTTTGTTCTTTGCTCCTTGCTCTTTGTTCCTTATTCCTTAATCCAATTTTCCATCAGTTTCTTACCATTGTTCGTTAGTACTGATTCGGGGTGAAATTGCACTGCCTTGACATCATACTCCCGATG
>JBEBRE010000083.1:0-13829 GCA_040394995.1 Sphingobacterium wenxiniae | reverse complement strand
GGCTTTATCGCTATGCAAGAAGGACAGGCGATAAGGCACTGTTGGAAAAAGCCAAATTGACGAAAGAACTGGCTCTCTCGTACCCCAAAAAAGAAGGGTTTTTCTATGGTTTAATCGGCACGGATATGGAACTGGTGGAAATTGACGGAAAACAATACCACCGAAGTAAAGGTTGGAAACATCGCTATTGGGGCAATTCTAACCGCAATCCCTATACATGGGATTCCAGCGAATCACCTTTCCATATTTTGGATATGAGCTGGACAGCGCTGTTGATGTTGCAGTGGCATGAAGAACTGGAACAGGATGAGCGCTTGTTGCAGTATGCGGAAGATTATGCACAGGCTCTACTCAAAGTGCAATCTAAAGACGGATTCTTTCCGGCCTGGCTCGATTTGAAAACCCTTCAACCCATGCAACACCTGAACGATTCGCCAGAAAGCTCCATGTCGGTTACCTTCTTGTTGACCTTGTATCGGTTAACGCAAAAAGAGGCGTATAAAGTCGCGGCGTTGAAGGCCATGGATGCCGTGATAAAAGAGATTGTGCCGAGTGGCCGTTGGGAAGACTTTGAAACCTACTGGTCATGCTCCCGTGTCGGTTCAGAAGATTGGGTGGGAAAAAAGATAGTTCGCAACAATATGTACAAGCAGAACAATTTCTCCATGTTCTGGACAGCGGAAGCACTGTTAGCCTGTTATCAAACCACCAAGGAGAAAAAATACCTAACGATGGGACAACGTACCGTAGACGAACTGTTGATGACCCAAGCCTCATGGCAACCCCATTTCATTTCGATAAAAGCACTTGGCGGTTTTGGGGTTATGAATGCTGATGGTGAATGGAATGATGCCAGGCAAAGCTTGTTTTCTGAATTGATTATCCGTTATGGAAAAGAACTGCAGCAGGAAGAATATATACAGCGTGGTCTGTCTGCTCTGCGGGCTTCCTTCGTGATGATGTATTGCCCGGAAAACCCAGACACAAAAGAACAATGGGAGCAGGCTTGGACGTTTTTCGGCAAGGAGGACTACGGCTTTATGATGGAAAATTACGGCCATGGAGGCGAAACCAATGCCAAAGGATTAGGAATAGGCGAGTTTACCATATACGATTGGGGCAATGGAGCCGCGGCGGAAGCCTATAATCGGTTAGTGGACCATTACGGCGTAGACTTCATAGCAGGAAAGGGTAGGAGGTAGCAAGAGCAGACTAATGCTGGCTTCACGCTGGCGCGCGACTCCGTCGCGTGCCCGCTATGGCATCTGTTTATAAATCAAACCTCATCACCCATTTTGCAACATATCCTTTGGTCTTTTTCGGAACAGTACAAACAAAATGGTCGCCATACCGATGAGAAACGGATAGTACAGATATTGCATGATATCCAGTGGAGAAATCATCTGCTGTAAGTTACCCTGTTGTTCAAAATAGATTTTTGCCGCCGCCAATGCTGCCAATAGCTGTGCACCGTAAGGAATGATGCCTTGTCCGAAGCAAGACATCGTGTCCAAAATGCTGGCTACACGACGAGGTTCCAGTTTGTTCTTGTCCGATATATCTTTCGCGATCGGTCCTACAATCACAATAGCAATGGTGTTATTGGCAATACAAATGTCCACCAATAAGGTTAGAAAAGCAATACCTAATTCGGCACCTTTAGCATTTTTAATGCGCTTAAAAACCTGATGGAGCAAAAAAGTGATGCCACCGTTATAACGAATAATGCCTACAACACCCCCAATGACAAGGCACAGCATGCTCAAATCAAACATACCTGCAAAACCATTATTAATGGCCTGCAACGCATCTATAAAATTCAAAGACCCCGTTAAAAAACCAATAGCTATAGCAGCTAATATTCCAATGCCCAATGTCCAAACCACATTAATACCCAAGAGGGCAATCACGAATACCAATACATAAGGAATAATTTTTATCAAGGTATAGTCCCCAACGACTAAATCCTTTCCTTCGTTGAAAGTGGCAAACCCCAGCCATATATACAAAAAGAAACATAAAACAGCCATTGGAAAGACCATTCTAAAGTTAACTTTAAATTTTTCTTTCATGCCTACGTCTTGGGTTCGCGTAGCGGCAATGGTCGTATCAGATATAAAGGAAAGATTATCGCCAAACATAGCCCCACCGACAACAGCAGCGAGAGACATAGCCATAGATCCGGGTAGGTTGTCTTCCAGACCCACTGCTATCGGAGCCAAGGCAACAATAGTTCCTACAGAGGTACCCAGCGATGTGGAAATAAAACATGCTACCAAGAACAATCCGGCAATAATCACCTGTGGACTAATATAAGACAAGGCAAAATTGATAGTGGAGGAGATGGCGCCCATTGCTTTGGTTACCTCACTGAATGCACCGGCAAGCAAGAAAATAAGGATCATGATCAGGATGTTTTCATCACCTGCTCCCTTAGCAAAATGACTTAGCTTCGTTGCAAAAGACTGTTTGGGAAATTGGAAAAAGGCGATGAACAGGGACAGGATAAATACGACCAACGCAGGTATAGCGTAAAAATCATTCATGTACAAGGATCCTGAAAAATATACAACAACAAACACAATAAGTGGCATCAAAGCCCAAAAATTTCCTTTCTGCATGAAAATATTTTTATAATAAGAAAACACCTTAATTCTACAACGCAATCGTTTTCCAATGCACTATTTGACTTTTTTTTATACCAGAACAATTTAGGTATGTTTTTTGTTAATTCCTACATAAACAAACAAATTAAACAGACAATTTCATGAAACGAACGCCATTAACTACCTTTTTTATACTTGCATTTGTAGCATTCATCCTGATTTTTGCCACTACCTGTTCAGGTATCGCTTAACAGGTCTAAAGTAATTAAACTATTAAAAAGAGTATGTTTTTTTTGCATTAATAGTGGAACAATCGGTTTTGAAAAACTGTTTTTTTCATGATGATAATATTGCTTGAGTAGGCAAATTTAGCTAAGTTTGCTTAAACTTTTTGACATGTCAAATTCAGATTCGGCTATTAAAACCACTTATTACAGTATTTTTACCAGCTTCTGTTTGGCATTAATCAAATGGTTGGCCGGGATCTTCGGTAATTCCTATGCATTGATTGCGGATGCTATCGAATCGACATCCGATATTTTTTCGTCTTTCCTTGTCCTGTTAGGGTTGAAATACTCTAAACGTCCTGCCGATCATACCCATCCCTATGGACATGGACGTATCGAACCGTTGATTACCTTTATCGTGGTCATCATTTTGGTGATATCGGCTTTTTTGATTGCAAAAGAAAGTATCAAGAATATACAAACACCTCATGATCTCCCTAGGCCATGGACTTTGATTGTTTTGGGAGCAATAATTCTTTGGAAAGAGATTTCTTTTAGGATTATCATCCGCAAAAGTAAAATATTGAACAGCACGTCCCTAAAAGCTGACGCATGGCACCATCGAAGCGATGCCATTACTTCCGTTGCCGCGTTTATCGGCATATCGATTGCATTGTTCGCCGGCGAGGGTTATGAAAATGCCGACGACTGGGCGGCGCTTTTTGCTTCTGGCCTAATTTTGTATAACTGTTATGGTATTTTCCGGCCTGCATTGGCCGAAATCATGGACGAACACCGCTACGAGGGATTGGAAGAAGAGGTGAGAGAACGATCTCGACAGGTTGTTGGTGTTCGAGCAATCGAAAAATGTTATATTCGAAAGATTGGCATGCTTTTTCAGATTGATTTGCATGCCATAGTCGATTCACGCCTGACCGTGCGCGAGGGACATGAGATTGCCCATTCACTTAAAGACTATCTGATGGAGAACCTTCCCAATATTGGGAATGTCTTTGTCCATATCGAACCATATGAAGAGGCTAAGTGAAGGGAATAAAAAGGAAAAGCCTGGGATAATCGGGCGATTTCCCAGGCTTCAAATATAATCCCATGAATGGGATAATCAACCTAAACCTGACACAAAGGTAAAGTATAATTCCCATAACTTGCAAACATTTTTTATTGAATATTGCCAACTATTTATTGATTTTAGTCTAAAAACTTGATTATCAGCCAATAAAAAAGGTTTCCAAACGGGGAGAATGGAAACCTTTAGCTAACCAATTATAAACCTAAATTATGATGACACAAAGATAGTGTATTTTTTACACAATGCAAATTATTTTTTAATTTTTTTTTCAAACCTTATCAGTACCTTTGGTAAAAAGAAAAAACGATATGTTTACAGGGATCATCGAAACCTTGGGAAGGGTTGTCAAGATAGAAAAAGAGCTACGTAACCGACATTTTTATATTGAATCCGCGATTTCAAACGAGCTGAGAATTGACCAAAGCGTTTCGCATAACGGTGTTTGCCTCACAGTGGTCAATGTGGAAAATAACAGCCATCAGGTGACTGCTATTGCTGAGACACTGCAGAAAACCAACTTAGGCAAACTGCAGGTGGGAGACTGGGTAAACTTAGAACGCTGTACACCTTCCAACGGCCGTTTCGATGGTCATATTGTGCAGGGACATGTAGACCAAACAGCGATTTGTACCACAAAAGAAGACCAACAAGGGAGCTGGTTGTTCACTTTTCAGTATGAGCCACAAAAGGGCAATATTACGGTAGAAAAAGGTTCCGTTACGGTCAACGGCATCAGTCTAACGGTTGTTGATTCCGAAGAGAATAAATTTTCGGTTGCCATTATTCCTTATACGCTTGAACACACCAATTTAAAAACAATACAGATAGGTGATACCGTCAACATTGAATTCGATATTATCGGGAAATATGTCTCTAAAATCTTGGCTAGGCGTGAATAAGTCAAAGTTAACTTTCTTTAAGACCTATTTTTTCCTTATAAGTCAAAGCCCATAATCTCTTTTTTCTTTTTCGTTTTAAAACGTTCCGGCACGATAAGCAGCACTTCGCTCTTAAGCGCATTGATGGCCTGTTTTTTCACGAAATTTTGGGTAGTGACCAAACTGATTTCACGGACGGGTTCTGGAGATTTAAAATAACGCACATGGCTTAGCTGGTCTTCATCGAAACTGAGGATACTCATTTCGGGCAAGATGGTTACGCCCGAATTAATGTCGACCATGCGTTTTAGCGTTTCCACACTGCCGGTATTGTATTCGAACGTGCCGTCCATGGTGTGATTGTGTTTGTAATGGCAGAGATTGAGCACTTGGCCACGCATGCAGTGTCCCTCGTTCAATAACCACAGTTTTTCGTTAGCAATCTCATCACTGTTTACCATTTTCTTTTGATAAAGCGGGCTTTTTTCAGAAACATAAGCGACAAAGGTCTCATAGTAGAGTACCGTCTCTTCAATACCCGCCTCGTGTAACGGAGTCGATAAAATACCGCAATCTAACCGACCTACTTTCAATTCCTGAACAATGCGCTCGGTAGTGTGTTCCCAGATTTGCAACTGTATTTTAGGATATTTTTTTATAAAATTCGTCAGCACATCAGGGAGGAGATAAGGGGCTACTGTCGGGATCACGCCTACTTTCAACTCACCCGAAACTTCGCCTTTTTCCTCCTGCAACAGTTCTTCTATCTTCTTGCTCTCCATCAGGACTATCCGCGCTTGCTTGATGATCTTTTCGCCAATTTCCGTGGGAACGACCGGTTGCCGGCTTCGATCGAATATTTTGGCTCCAATGGATTCTTCCAACTTTTGGATTTGCATGCTTAGCGTGGGCTGGGTTACATAACAATGTTCCGCCGCTACCACAAAGCTCCTGTACGTATCCACCGCTATAATATATTCTAATTGAACAAGCGTCATCTTATAAATTTTAACTATGCAAAGTTATAGATTTTTATGTGTTTCTAAATATTTGTTTTGTTAACTTTGGACAGAGTCCAAATCGTATATTATGTCAAGATTAAAATCAAAGAGCGGTTTCTTATGTGCTTTGCTATTAGGTGTCAGTACCTTCAACTTTTCAGCTTCTGTACCTGACGAGGGAATGTTCCCTTTGAGTGAATTGAATCGTGCCGGATTGAAGAAAGCGGGATTGAAAATTTCGGAAAAGGATATCTACAATCCCGGACAAGTAGGCTTGGTGGATGCATTGGTGCAGGTGAGCGGTTGTACCGGATCATTTGTGTCGCCAAGTGGCCTAATCATTACCAACCATCACTGTGCATTCAGCGCTGTCCAATTGGCCAGCACACCCGAATTTAATTACTTGAAAAATGGTTTTGTGGCCAATTCTCTAGAGCAGGAAATCGAGGCAAAAGGACTCACCATACGCATTACGGAATCCTATGAAGACGTTTCCAATGAAATATTGCAAGCTGTGGCGAATGTGACCGATCCAGCAATGCGCATCGATATCATCAACAAAAAGAGGGTGGAGATAGCCAAAAATGCAGAGTCCAAAGATGCCACGATCAAAGCCGAGGTATCCGAAATGTTTATTGGAAAAAGCTATGTATTGTTCCGCTATAAAACGATAGAAGACGTTCGATTGGTATACGTTCCGCGCCAAGATATTGGCGAATTTGGTGGCGAAACAGATAATTGGGTATGGCCCAGACATACGGGCGATTTTTCATTCTTGCGAGCCTATGTTGCTCCTGACGGCTCTTCTGCCAAATATGCAAAGGAAAACGTTCCCTATAGGCCCAAGAAACATTTAAAAGTCAATCCTAAAGGCGTGAACGAAAATGATTTTGTGTTTATATTGGGTTATCCGGGTCGTACATTTAGACATCGTCCGGCACAATACATGGAATATCAGCAACAGTTTTTGTTACCTTATACTTCCGAACTCTACGATTTCCAAAACCAACAGATGGAAAAGGCCGGGAAAGATGATTTAACCACAGAACTTGCACTTGCTACGCGGATTAAGCGCAATGCTAATGTGATGAAAAATTATCGTGGGAAACTGAAAGGTCTGCATAACTTGGATTTGGTTAGCCAGAAAAGACAGGAAGATCTGGCTCTGGCACAGTTTATTGAGAGTAAACCCGACCTTAAAGCAAAGTACGGCTCCTTAATGGCAGATATTGACAAGCATTACCGATCTGTTTTCCAAGTGGCCCCAAAAGAACTGTGGTTCAACAATGTGTATAGCAGTACTTACCTATTGCGTGCCGCACATATCGTCAATAGCTTTAAAAGGGGAGTATTAAGCCAAAATAGCGCAAAAGCTCAAGCAGAGGTTTTCGCTTTGAATATTGAGGCGATAAAGAAACAACTGGATGCCGTTTACCTCAGCTATAACCTACAGGTGGACAAGGCCATTGCTGAGCGCATGTTTCAAGATGCCTATCAATTTACCGAAGAGAACCGTTTGGATTATTTCACCCAAAAGCGCTTTACAGATAAAGAGGAAGCTGGAAACTTCATTATCAATGCTTTGGACAAATCCAAATTAAACCATAAAGAAACCTTGTACAGCACAGTCTTGAAAGATGTCGGGTCGCTTAGAAATTACGATGATGAATTGTTATCCATACAAAAAGACTTGGCTACAGAGATGGAATTGTTCAATACTGAACAGAAACGTCAAGAAGGCGTACTCAATCAGCTAATGGGCGATTATGTAGCCGTTAAGGAGATCTATCAGGCTAAAAGTTTTGTGCCAGATGCCAATTCTACCTTACGGTTGACGTTTGGGAACATAAAAGGGTACAGTCCGGCAGATGCAACCTACATGTCACCGTTCACCACTGTAAAGGGGTTGATTGAAAAGGGCAATTCGGGACTTTCGGAGTTTGTTTATCCGGAATCTATCAAAAATGCTTGGATGGCTAAGGATTTCGGGAGCTACTTCAAAAAAGAATTAAACGATGTTCCCGTTAACCTCTTATACAACATGGATACAACAGGAGGTAATTCTGGTTCACCTATCATGAACGCTTCCGGCGAATTGATCGGTGTCAATTTTGACCGAGCTTATGATGCAACCATCAATGATTTTGCCTGGAACGAAAATTATAGTCGTTCTATCGGTGTGGATATACGCTATGTGCTGTGGATTGCCGATAAAATCGACAATGCTCAATTCATTTTAAAAGAGATAGGGATATAGGGATAACCCATAACCTACTACTCTTCTATAAGTTGTTTACTTTGCTTTACCGGATGGTACCATATTGTCTACGGACCGTTCAGCCATGCTCAATGTAATGCGCCGAATAATTTTATTTGAATGTTAACTTATGTATATCATCATCGCATAGCAAAAAACAAACAAGTTGTTATCCTTTTAAGGATACTATGGGAGAGGCATCTTGCATCCGAATGTTTGATTTCAGAAGGAATCTATATTTTCCGGACTTTGATATTCTTGACAAAATGATGCGATCCCTTTTCCAAAATAAGATCTGCACGATATCGGGTAGGGAGTATGTTTTCGATAAGGTTTGGACGATTGATTTCGTTCCAAATTTGGCTGGCCATTGCCATGCTTTCCTTCTCGTTCATATTCGCAAAGCGGTGGAAATAGGAGGATGGGTTTTGAAAAGCTGTAGCCCTTAGCGATTCAAACCTATTGACATACCAATCCATGATATCCCTTTCGTGTGCGTCTACATAAATGGAATAATCGAAATAGTCGGATACGAAAACATTGTTGCCTTTAGTTGAGTCAACCTGCAGTACATTTATGCCTTCTACGATGAGTATATCCGGTCTTTCCACGGTTTGTGTTTCCTTTTCCATAATGTCGTATTCCATGTGTGAATAAACCGGAACGTGGAAACGTTCTACACCCGATTTCATAGCTGATAGGAAACTCAGCAGGAATTTGGTGTCATAGCTTTCGGGAAAACCCTTCCGGTTCAGGATGTTTCTGGCAATTAGGGTTTGGTTCGGATACAAGAAACCATCTGTGGTTACCAAATCAACCTTTGGTTTGTTAGGCAACATGGACAACACTTTTTGCAGCACCCGAGCTGTGGTGCTTTTTCCGACAGCCACTGATCCGGCAATGCCGATGATATAGGGTAGGCTTTGGGTGTTTTTTTTCAAGAAGCCACTCACGCGCGCGTGCGCATCTTTGTTTTCCTGCATTAAAATATCCAAAAGATGTGCCAACGGAAAATAAATGTCTTCGATTTCTTCCAGGGTCAATGGTTCATTCAAAGCGTGCAGGTTTTCCAAATCGCTTGGTGACAAGTGATAGGAAAAATGACCATTGAGGCTTCTCCATTCTGTCCTGTCAAAGGATTGAAATGGACTCTTGACCTCGCTGTTTTTGCTTGAAGACATAGATTTTTATTTTAACGCGACAAATATACCATCTTCATGAAAATATCGGTACAATAAAATTATACTAAATTGCTTTCAATAACGATGGGATTGCTTAAAATACCATGAACCGGACATTTATCTGCTATATACAATAGCCGCTGGCGCTGTTCATTGTCCAAATCGCCTTCTAAATTGATGTGGCATTTAATAAAGGCAGTTTTTTGCTGTTCGCTTTTTTGAAAGGATATAGACAATTTAATATCTACCTTATCCAAGCCCCATGCTTTGCGATCAGCATACATACGAACGGTCATAGCCTTACAGGTACCCAGAGAAGAAAGCAAAAGTTCTGTTGGAGCAGGTCCTAAATCGCCACCTCCGACATCCTTGGGTTCATCGGCAACAATTTTATGATTGTCTATTTGTATTTCTGTCTTATACTTTTCTTTTCCAATTCTAACGATTACTTCTTTAGCCATGCTTATTCTTGTCGATTAAAAAAGTCCCTGAATGATTAAGCTTCCGGTGGCTGGATTAGTGGCCAAAGGTACATTATATAAATCGGATATACGCATTAACATCTGTATATCAGGCTCATGAACATGTTTGCCTAAAGGATCTCTAAAAAATATAATACCATCAATTTTACCTTCCGCCGTCAAAGCGGCTATCTGCGCGTCACCGCCTTTTGGACCACTCAACTTCAGTTCTACATCTAATCCGGTTTGGAGGATGTAGGAACCTGTTGTGCCGGTAGCAATGATATGCGCCTGTTTCAAATCTTCGAGATGGTCCTTTACAAAGGCTACCATGTCTGCTTTCTTTCCGTCGTGTGCAATCAATGCGATTGTCTTCTTCATTCTTTTTTATGTTTTAATATTATCCAAAGAAAATATAAGCGACAATAATGGCCGCCACCACGCCCACAAACTCAGATATTAAAGCACAGGGGAGGGCGTGTCGTGTTTTCTTGATGGCAACCGAGCCGAAATATACCGCTAATACATAGAATGTTGTTTCTGTCGATCCTTGGATCACACAAGCTACCCGAGCGGCGAAATCATCGGCACCTTTCGTAGCCATCAGCTCAACCATGAGTCCTCTTGCACCGGATCCGCTCAACGGTTTCATAAAGGCAACGGGCAAGGCGTCTACAAAAGCTGTATCTATGCCTGCTAAGCTAATAAGATACGAAATCCCTTGCACTAAATAATCCATTGTTCCGGAAGCTCTGAAAACAGCAATACCCACCAATATGGCTACGAGATAAGGGATAATTTTTACGGCCACATCAAATCCTTCCTTGGCACCTTCGATAAAAGCCTCGTAAACGTTGATGCGCTTAAAAAAAGCTAATGCTATAAAGGAAACAAAAAGACCAAACAACACCAAATTACCAACTACCCGCGAAATAACACCTATCTCTTCGGGACCTAACGTGCTGAAATAATAGAGTGTTCCGCCGACCAAAACAGTCAAACCACCTAAATAGATTAAAATGACCCGATGAAAGAGATTGATTTTCTGATAGATGGAGACCATTATTAAAGCGGCCAAGGTTGAGAAGAATGTTGCAATAAGTATAGGGAGAAATATGTCGGATGGTTGTGCGGCGCCAGCCTCTTGGCGGTATGCCATGATAGAAATGGGCAGCAACGTCAAACTTGAAGCATTGAGCACAATAAACATAATCTGTGCGTTGCTTGCCGTATCTTTTTGCGGATTCAGTTCCTGCAGTTCCTTCATCGCTTTCAAACCCAAAGGAGTAGCTGCATTGTCCAGCCCCAATGCGTTAGCTGAAAAATTCATTAGGATGGAGCCTAATGCAGGATGGTTTTTTGGAATGTCAGGAAATAATTTATTGAAAAAAGGGCCGACAGCCTTGGCAAAAATACCGATCATGCCACCTTTTTCGCCAATCTTCATAATGCCTAACGCGAATGCCATCATTCCGATCAAGCCTAGTGAAATAGTGGCTCCATTAGCAGCGCTTTCAAAAAGGGAATTGACGATATTTTGAAATATTTCCGTGTCGCCACCGATGAGTTTAATGATCGCCACTAAAAAAGTGATCAAAAAAAAGGAGACCCATACGTAATTTAATGCCATAATTGTTTTTTCTATCGTAAATGTAAGGTTATGTAAGATAAGGTCAAAATGTTAAATTCAGATTTTTTAGTTTTTCAAAAAATTCCAAACAGATCTGTCTTTATTATTTTTTTTATCCTGAATAATTTCAGCGACAATTTGGCTAATCAACTCTTCATGTTCACTTATCAATTTGTCTCCCAGAGAAATGATTTTCTGAATATTCCCAGGGCTGGAAGCATCCATAGAAGGATTGATGGAAGAGAGGTTTGTCGGCTCAATACGGATATAGTTGCTTGATTTGTTGACCGATCGAAATAATTGTTTGAGGTAGTAGTCTGTACTCTCTGCTGAGCTGCTGCTCATGATATCGACAAGCGCAGGACCGATGGAGATGGCCCACTTCTTTTTGAAGTGCTCATAATTGTAAGATATTTTGGATAGACCTGTTCCCAGAGATAGTATCCAAATGTCGTCAATACGGTAGGTGTTGTAGCTCTTTATGACTTCGAGCAAGGCAGATAGGGAAGGGTTGTGGGCAAATACCCCACCATCCACTAAGGGATATCGTGTTTTGGCCAGTGAAAAAATTTCTGCAACGGAAAAATAAGTAGGAGCGGCGGAAGTGGCCCTGCACACATCCTTCAGGTAAAAATCCCGGGAATCACCATGGGAAATAGCTTTTTGTTGTCGAAAAAGATGGTTTTTTCGCAGTTCAATATTGTAGGCTGTGATGATACAGGGTTTTAAGAGTTCACTAAGCTTTTTATCTCCAAAATAGTCTTCCAGCACTTTATTGAAAACAGTATCATCGTAAAGTTCACTTAGCAATCCAAAACGGCTTAAAAAGTGACGCCATCTTGATGCCGAAAAAATTTCCACACCGTGTTCCAAGTAAATATCCATCGCTTGTTTGGCAGTATATTTTTGCTTCTTGGGATCATCATCGTCCGGACAGAGCAGAATGGAAATCAGAATGCCACCCGTACTTGTTCCTGCAAAAAAATCAAAGTAATCGGTTAAATGGGCATTCGGATTATTGGTTGCCATTTTTATCTTTTCTTCTAAGGCTACGAGAAACATGCCGGGAATGATGCCCCTTATGCCTCCGCCATCTATAGAAAGTATTCTTTTCATGAATGCGCTGTAGTTTGTTGCGATTGCATAAATATAATGATTTTAATTTTTATCCTTTTATTTCTTTTAGAGAATAAAAACAAATATATTTGCACTCGCATTTGGAAAGGTGTCTGAGTGGTTGAAAGAGCAGTCCTGGAAAGACTGTATACGGGATGACTGTATCGCGGGTTCGAATCCCGCCCTTTCCGCGAGGCTTTAATCGAAAGATTGGAGCCTTTTTTTGTTGAAAAAAGTCTCATAGGTTCACAATCTATCGGATATTTGTAAACCAAAATACTTATATTCGGATTGTAATGAACTATCCATTCATCGTATATTTAAAAAACAAAGCATCTCTACAGTTTGAGTACAAGAAAGATGTTTTATCCGTCGTCCAGAAAGACAAAGGCTATCGTATCACATTTAGTAATGGAAGAAGTTACACTTATGGCACTGACAATGTACGCTACTATCCATTTATATCGGCACGGGAAAACGTACGTATATATGAGAATGGTAAATTGAATAAGCTATACAATACGGTTGATAACTATGGCCGATATTTGATTTTTCGAGAAGGTGATAATTGTTCTTATCCAGTTGAGAACAATACTAATATCGAAATATGTGATACAAAAAAGAATATTGATCAGACAGAATCAGTCATCAATTATTTTAAAAGGATACTTAAAGAAAATAATGAAGTATCATTTGATATTCAAACTGACGAGACAGGTAGTAAGACCCCGAATCAAATAAGCTCCGAAATATTACTCAAAGCACTTGACGATATAGATCTATCGGATTCAAGGTCGGCACTGTCCAAGTACATCGACAGGGTCAATCCTGTTATTAGCTCACCAAGTGAGACCATGATTTATCCTTTCGGTTGCAATGAGAGCCAAAAACTGGCGATCGAGACCGCTTTTACCAATAGTATAAGTATCGTAGAAGGCCCGCCAGGTACAGGAAAGACACAAACCATTCTAAATATCATAGCCAACCTTATCTTACAGAACAAAACGGTTGCAATTGTTTCGAACAATAATTCCGCTGTATTCAATGTACGTGAGAAGCTAGTTAAATATGGCTATGAAATGGTTGTGGCTTCACTTGGAAATAACGAGAACAAAATCTCATTCTTTGACAACCTTGAAGAACAAACAGTCAATCAAGAGTTTGAAATTTCGGAAGAGCAACTAACGGGTTTAAAAAACGAGGTTCGGAATCTGGATGCTATCCTCACAACATGTTTTCAGTACCGGAATAAATTAGCCGTTTTAAAAACGAAATTGACAGATGCTGAAGTAGAGTTTAGCCATATAAAAGCAGAACAACCACTCGAATTAATATGGTAATCAAAAACTGGATTTGGCCAAATCCAGTTTTTGATTATAGCA
>JBEBRE010000082.1:0-13905 GCA_040394995.1 Sphingobacterium wenxiniae | reverse complement strand
GATTTTCTATTCCATAGTATGCCTACTGTCAACAACAGCAACGCAACAGCCGCGGCAATCGTACGGATATACCTCACACGGGCGGCATTGCGTTTTGGAATTTCGGCCAGTCTTTCTTGTAATACCGTTAGATCCGCAACGATCTCGTCGTCCTTTAACTCAAGAGTATCCCCCTGTAAAGATAGATACCATTCCTCCACCAAGGCTTTTTCTTGCTCGGTACAGTTTCCTTCCAGATAGTTTTTTAAGAGAGCCTTCGCTCTTAGTTGATGTTCCCTCCTCATAATTGTGCTTAGCTACCCTATAAGACGGGTAACAGAAGCGTAGGGGGGTGAAAAAAATTAAAAAAATTTGCAGAACAGCATAAAAAATACCCAGGGGAAAGCACTTAACCGCATGCGCAAAACGCGTAGAGCATCTTTGATATAACTCCGGACACTCTGTTCAGAAAGGTGAAGCTTTACCGAAATTTCCTTATGACTGAGATGGTATTTCCTGCTAAGCTCAAAAATTTCCCTTACTCTTGGCGATAGTTTATGCAACACGTTTTCAATTTGTTCCTGAAGCATTTTTTCGCGCAACAAATAATCTGTATCTGAATGTTCCGTTTCCATGTGCAGGGCGAGCGATTCCAGATAATGTAGCTTTGACTTTTCTTTTGCGATGTAATCGATCACTCTATTGCGTATGCTGACGCATAGATAAGACGATAACTTGCCATTAACTGCCAACGTGTCACTTTTTTGCCAGATATTCGCAAACAAATCGTGGACAATATCTTTGGCAGCTTCCCGATCCTGCAGTTTTTGGTAAGCATGTAGGTAAAGCATTCCGTAATATTGCTGATAAAGCATGCAAAAAGCCGTTCGATCCCCTTCCTGTAGCTTTTGCAACAGCTCCCTCTCATCAATAATAGATAGATTCTTCATGGCTAACTGTACAATATTACCAAATATAACCGTATGAACCAAATGGATATAATTTTAGGATTATCTCTGTCATCATGCCGAGCACAGCCGCACCAAGTAAAAAACGCATGACGGCATTAAATTCCAAGAACAGGTAATTTTTCTATATATTTCTTAAATTGCTGCCATGAAAAGAAAAGTTGCACTGGTAAATGGGCAAATATACGATGGCTATGAAACGTATTTGGGTCAAGCCTTATTAATTGAGGGAGACGAGGTGCATGGTATATTTCCAAAGCATGCGGTTCCCACTGATTTTGAGCAAATAGACGTACATAAGGCGAATATATGTCCCGGATTGATCGATCTGCAAATATATGGTGCAGGCGATGATTTATTCTCGGCGCGTTTATCGACCGAGTCATTGTTTCGTATAGAAAGCACTCTTCTACGGCAGGGATGTACTTCTTTTATGCTTACATTGGCCACAAATACATTGTCGGTTTTCAAAGAAGCCATTGCTGTTTACAAAAAGGCTGTACCACGGATAGCTTTAGGATTGCATTTAGAAGGCCCTTTTCTAAACCCTAAAAAAAGAGGCGCCCATCCCGAAGATTTGATTATCCGCGCAACACCGGAAATCATTGATGATCTCTTGCAGGAGGCAGACGGAGTGGTCAAGATGATGACGGTAGCACCCGAATGCATGGACGAGGCCTGTTTGGAAAAGTTGCTAACGGATGGGGTACTGTTAAGTGCCGGTCACAGCATGGCAAGCTTTGAACAGGCCATGCAGGGCTTTCATGCAGGTATACGGACAACTACCCATTTGTGGAATGCCATGTCGCCTTTTCAGCACCGTAACATTGGTTTGCCGGGTGCCACATTTACCCACCCCGAGGCTGTTGCTTCCATCATCGTCGATGGTATTCATGTCGATTTTGAAGCTGTGAAATTAAGCAAGCAACTATTAGGCGAACGTCTGTTCCTGATAACCGATGCCGTAGCCGCTTGCAATGAAGGCATTTATCAGCATATGTTGAGCGAGGACCGCTATATTTTACCTGATGGCACATTAAGCGGATCAGCCTTGACGCTATTGGCCGCTGTTAAAAACTGCGTGGAGAAAGTAGGCATACCGCTGGATGAGTCCATACGGATGGCGACAAGCTATCCGGCAAAACTGCTGGGGCGTGACGATATTGGCACATTGCGGGCCGGAGCTAAAGCCAATATTCTGGTTTTCAATGCCGCATACGAAGTAGAGTCTGTTTATCTTGAAGGTGAAAAAATTGTGTAACTTTTAAGGGACGACATACGCCATAAGCGCACTTATTCGTTTCCCTATGAAGAAAAAGTGTAGTTTTGCATCATATGGACTTCAATCAGTTAAAGAATGCAGTGGCCTTGACATTTATTTTTTCAGCCCTGTTGTTTTCATGCGTGTCCCGTAAAAACAAAAAATCTGCTACGACGCTGAAAGCTCCCACAACGGAAGTTGTGAAAGTAGAAGATGCTGTTAAAATAGAAGATACTGCTGTGACGAGACTTCCCCCACCGGTTGTGGTGAAGATAGAAGAACCCGTTAAAAAGGAAGTGGTAGAAGCCCCTTTGCGTGTTAACCTTCCTGCGGTGCCACGTGAATTTCGCGGTGCTTGGGTGGCTACGGTAGCGAATATCAATTGGCCGACAAAGAATAATTTTTCCACCGAACAGCAAAAGAAAGAAGCCATCAATCTCTTGGATTTTCTGAAAGACCATAATTTCAATGCTGTTGTTTTTCAAGTAAGGCCCTCGGCAGATGCGCTGTATGAAAGCAGTTACGAACCTTGGTCTTATTTCTTGACTGGCGAAATAGGAAAAAGGCCAAATCCTTATTACGATCCGTTGGCGTTTTGGATTGAAGAAGCGCACAAAAGAGGATTGGAGCTACATGTGTGGCTGAACCCTTATCGCGCCCATCACTCAGCCGGTGGTGCCGTTACAGGAGAGTCTGTGGTACGAAAAATGCCGGAGATGATCGTTCGCTTGAAAAACGGCATGTATTGGTTTGATCCCGCCAATCCTAAAACACAGGATCATGCCTCGAAGGTCGTGATGGACATTCTAAAGCGGTATAATGTCGATGGTATTCATTTTGACGATTATTTCTATCCGTATGCCAGCTACAATGGTGGAGCGGACTTTCCGGACAATGCGACTTGGACAGCCTATCGGAACAACGGAGGGACGCTATCGCGCGTAGATTGGCGAAGAGACAATGTCAATAAATTTATAGAGCGCTTATATCGTGAAATCAAAGCCGAGAAAAACTTTGTAAAATTTGGGATCAGTCCCTTTGGCATATGGAAGCCGGGCTATCCGGCCACGGTAAGAGGATCATCGCAGTATGACGAACTATATGCAGATGCAAAACTCTGGCTAAATAAAGGTTGGATCGATTATTTTACCCCTCAATTATATTGGCCAATTGAACCGGAAAGCCAAAGTTTCACCGCCTTGCTCAAATGGTGGGAATCGGAAAACACCCATAAGCGCCATTTGTGGCCGGGATTGAATACGGTGGCCGTGAGATCACCAAACCGTCCACAGGAAATTGTCAACCAGATAGAGGCCACGAGAAATATTGTCCCGAACAGTGCCGGTGCAGTGCACTGGAGCATTGCGGGGCTGACGGCAAATCCGACCATGGCCAACGCGGTGAAGACGGGTCCTTATCAAAAGCAGGCCCTGATTCCTCGCACCACGTGGCTCCATGCAAACCCTTTGCTGGCACCTGCCTTGTTGCTCACCGCCGAAACGAGCAGTGTATTTGCCAAATGGCTTCATAAACAACCCGAACAGGTATTCCAATGGATTGCCTATGCACAATATGGCAACGAGTGGGAATACGAGATTTTGACACGAGAACAGACTGAAAAAAGCTTCCCTAAAGCGAAAAATGGGAAGAAGTTACAGGCCATCGCCATAAAGGCTGTAGACCGTCTAAGCAACGAAAGTGATTATGTGGCAAAGAGAGTAGACGTGCGGTGATGAAAAAACGTGTGTTATAAAAGGATGAAGGAACAGCATTACATAGCAAAGTCTGTTGTTATTCAGGACAATACCATTTTCCTGAATGGAAAAATGCTTTTCACAACTTCGGTATCAGGATTTCTTCCTTTTGCAAAGCAGGCTTTCCAAAACCTGCAAATCGACTATCCGAAGTTCTACAAGATGGACGCCTTGAGCAAGTTGGCCTTTCTATCAGCCGAATATCTCTTGCAAAATAAGGCACAAAAAGAAGATATTGCATTGGTTTTGGCAAATGCATCTGGAAGTTTGGACACCGATGTCAAACATCAGAAAAGTATACAGGACAAGGACCATTTTTACCCGAGCCCTGCCACTTTTGTGTATACCTTGGCTAATATCTGTGCGGGTGAAATCGCCATCCGGCATCAGTTGCAAACCGAGCAGGCGTTTTTTGTCTTTGACCGTTATCCTTCCGATTTAATGAAAAACTATGCAGACTATTTGCTAGATTCGCAGAAAGCCACACAGGTTGTTTGCGGTTGGGTAGAATATTTTCAGGAAAAATATAAAGCTGTTTTGTATCTTGTTGGCCAAGTAGGCGAAACAGCACATACGGAAACGCACATAAACGAATTATTTAAATAAAAAATGGCAACGTTAAAAGAAGAGTTAAAAGGTAAAATTATATCGGTTTTGAATCTAGAAGATATTGATGTGGCAGACATTCAAGACAGCGATCCTTTGTTTGGCGATGGATTAGGGTTAGACTCGATCGATGCTTTGGAGTTGATCGTATTACTGGATAAGGAATACGGCATTAAACTATCCGACCCCAAGCAAGGTAAAGCCATCTTTCAATCTATCCAAACCATGGCCGATTATATCGAGGCAAACCGCACCAAATAGGCATGGCTTCAGGCGTTGCAATCACCGGAATAGGCATGATATCTTCGATTGGTAAAAACGTTGAAGAAAACCTGCAGTCTCTTTTGGCGGAAAGGCACGGCATATCCCGCGTGGAAAACTTCCATACCCGTCAAAAGGAGACCATCATGGTGGGCGAAATCAAGCTGTCAAATGCAGCACTTATCCGCCAGCTTTCTCTTCCGGAGGACAACAACTTTACCCGAACGGCTCTTTTGGGGGCTTGTGCGGCAAAAGAAGCCATGGCCTCTGCCAACATTCAGGATATGCAAGCCTACCGCACCGGACTGATATCCTCCACTAGTGTGGGCGGCATGGATTTTACCGAACGACATTTCTATGCTTATCTGGAAGATTCCACGCTTCATAAATACATTACCTCGCACGATGCCGGAGATTCTTCGCATAAAATAGCTGCTTATCTCGGGTTGCAAGGTTTGGTAACCACCATCAGTACCGCCTGTTCCTCGGCAGCAAACGCCATTATGTTGGGTGCGCGCATGATTCGGTCTGGAAAGTTGGACAGGGCCATCGTCGGCGGTACGGATGCTTTGAGCAAATTTACCATCAATGGCTTCAACACCTTGATGATCCTTTCCGATACTTATTGCCAACCCTTTGACCAAAACCGTAAGGGGCTGAACCTTGGAGAAGCCGCCGCGTATTTGGTGCTGGAATCAGATGAACTGGTGAAGAAGGATAACAAAAAGGTGTTAGCGTACCTGTCTGGCTACGGCAATGCCAACGATGCTTTTCACCAAACGGCTTCATCAGAAGACGGCGAAGGTGCTTTTTTGGCAATGCAAAAAGCATTTCGGATGGCAGGGTTGGCCCCCCAAGACATTGACTATATCAATGTGCACGGTACAGCCACACCCAATAACGATCTGTCGGAAGGTCGGGCAATGATGCGCCTTTTTGGTAATCAAGTCCCTGAATTTTCTTCGACTAAAGCGTTTACCGGGCACACGTTGGCCGCCGCGGCGGCCATTGAAGCCGTCTACAGTATTTTGGCCTTGCAGTACCAAACTGTTTTTGCTAACCTCCATTTTGCAACGCCTATGGAAGAGTTCCAGTTGCAACCCCAAACGAAAACCAAGCGACAGGCCATACAACACGTGCTGTCCAACTCCTTCGGCTTTGGTGGCAATTGTTCAACCCTGATTTTTTCAAAAGCGTGAAAAGGAACGTATATATCAACGGTATCGGTGCGGTGACGGCACAGGGGGTATGGCATGAACAGCTGTTGGCACAAGCCGAAGCTTTGAACCAACCTATTAGCGTTGCACAACAACCTTCGTACAAGGAACTGATTGCTCCGGCCATGATTCGACGAATGTCTACGGGGATCAAGATGGGCATTTATGCCGCACAGCAAGCTTTGGATGAGGCCGACATCGCGTTGCCCGACGCGATCATCACGGGTACGGGCTTAGGTTGCCTGGAGGACTCCGAGAAGTTCCTGAAAAATATTTTGGACAACGACGAACAGTTTTTAACTCCTACGTCCTTTATCCAGTCTACCCACAACACCGTTGCGGCGCAAATTGCGCTTCGCTTGCGTTGCAAGTCCTATAATTTCACCTATGTGCACCAATCGGTCTCTTTTGAATCCGCACTGTTGGACGGCCTTTTGCAACTGCAGCACAACGAAGCTCAAACCGTCTTGGTAGGTGCCTGCGACGAAATCTCCGACCATACCTATTTGCTGTTGCAAACCATTGGATACATCAAGGCCAACGGCATCCGGGAAACAGTTAAAGAAAGTTTATCGCCCGGTGTAAACTATGCAGAAGGCACAACTTTTTTCGGATTGAGCACCCTCCATACGCCACAATCTTATGCAATGATTACTGACGTAACTATTCAGAATGATTTGGATAAAGACAGCATTGCTCCTTTTGTGGAGCGGTTTTTACAGGAAAACGGTGTGGAAAGAAATACTATCGATGCGGTAGTAGTCGGCATCAATGGCGATACCGTATTTGATAGCTACTATCAACAGTTTACCGACTTATTTCCACAAGCCCCGGCTATTTATTATAAACATATCGTGGGCCAGTATGACACCTCTTCAGCCTTTGGATTGGCCGTGGCCGCGCAAATACTCAAAGATCAAAAGACTCCCGCGAATCTTCTTTGGAACACTAAGCAGACGTCGGCCTATCGCCATGTATTGCTCTATAATCAGTTTAAAGGAAGAGATCATTCGTTGATTCTGATGAAATCATGTTAAAACACCGTATACTTTGGCCTCTTTTTGTGGCATTAGGCATGCTTACCCTATTGCTTTGGCTGATTTTACATTATGCAGTATTTTGGTTTTTATTGGCTGTTATAGTAGGTATCGGTATCACGGCTTGGGGAGCTTTCGATATCCGCTTAGGCTATTTTACCGATACTTTTTACCGGCGGAAACATCAGCGAGGCAAAACGATTGCCCTCACGTTTGACGATGGACCTACACCTTTCACCGCGCAAATATTGGATTTGTTACGGCAATATGAGGCCAAAGCCACTTTTTTTTGTATAGGCAGGCAAGTCGCCCAGTATCCGGAATTGGCACAACGCATCGTGCAAGAAGGACATACTATTGCCAATCATACCTACAACCACAGCACTTTCTTTGGTTTTCAGTCCGAAGCAAAGGTGTTGGAAGAATTGCAGCAAGGAGACGGTATTATCAAAAAAATAGTAGGCAAAAAGCCCAAATTTTTTAGACCACCCTTTGGAATCACTAATCCTTCCGTGGCAAAAGCAGTCAAACAAACAAAACACCAGCTCATCGGCTGGAGCAACCGGTCGTTAGATACGGTCACGTTTGCGGAAGAAAAAATATATGACCGTGTGTTGAGAAAGTTGCAAACAGGTGATATTGTGCTTTTTCACGACACTTCTTCGCGTACGGTACATGTCATCAGTAGACTATTACCGTATCTGAAAGAGCAGGGGTATGACTTGGTATCTGTAGATGATTTATTAACTTTGCATGCATATGATGTGTAGGATTTTATATTTTTTGCTGTGCCTGTTGCCCTTTACAGGCTTTGCGCAAATGCAAAAAATGACACCAAATGAAATCACCGCTTTTCAGCAATCGTTGAAGCAGGTAGCCGAAATCAAGACATTAGCGGCCGATTTCGTACAATACAAACACATGAGTTTCATGAAAAAGCCTGTAGAATCGTCAGGGCAATTGTTCGTAAAGCATCCTGACCGTTTAAGTTGGTCCTATACGGCTCCTTTTCATTACAAAATGGTGTTCAAAAACAATAAAATTTGGATAAATGACGAAGGGAAAAAGCGGACGATAGACCTGGGAAACAACAAGCAGTTTGAGAAAATCAGCAAGTTAATGGCTACAGGCATGCATGGCGGAAATTATGACGAGAAGGAGTTTACGGTTTCCTATTTCAAAAATAACGATGAGCCTGTAGTCAAATTAATACCAAAGCTTTCCGAAGCAAAAAAATACATTCAAGAAATTGTTCTGACCTTTTCTAAGACAGACAAGCAGCTTCAAGAAGTAAAACTGATTGAGCCGTCCAATGACTATACGCGATTTGTTTTAAAGAATAAAAAGATAAACACAGACATTCATGATTCGGTTTTTAACCTTTAGTGGCCTTTTAGCGCTTTTATTGACCTCTTGTGGTACCTATCGATATCCCAATCAGCTTGGTGTACGCAACGTGAATACCACAGAAGTGAACACCTATTTTACGGATACGGCACAGGCATTTGTATACCGGGCAAGGGTACAGGCCTTCCAGAAAGACCTGAACGGTAACCTATTGATAAAAACCATCTCACCCGAAACCCATCGCATAGCTTTAGTGAGCGACTTAGGTCAAACCCTGTTTGACATGAGCATTTTTCCGGAGAACCATGTATTGCACTTCATCATGCCGGATTTGGACAATAAAAGAGTGGCTAAAGAGATTGCTTTTCTCTTCCGGACACTCACACAACGCCAATTTTCCCAAAAGGCAATTACATTTTCGGGCAAGCAAGCCTTTCCGGTATATGTCGTCAACAACGCTTATTATGCTTTTGAAGAGCGGAACTTGGCAGACATCACGTCTACAAAGGGAAAACAGGAATTATTGTTGATCCATTTTGATAGTATCAAACAAGCTATTCCGGGACGGATCGATATCGAACACAAGCGTCTACCGATACGCATTTCATTGGCCTTGGACCGGGAGCAGTCCGAAATAAGGACAAAGCCAATTTCCTAACCACCTTAAGAGAATGATATGTTGCTAACAGATTTCTATACATTGACGTCCTTTCGGCAAGCATCAGAAACGGCCTACGAGGCATATATTCTGCTCAACAAAGCCCACGCTATTTTTAAAGGGCACTTCCCGGGTAATCCGGTGACGCCTGGTGTATGCATGATGCAGATTATCAAAGATTTGACAGAACAGATTACCCAACAGTCTTTGTTTCTGACCAGATCGTCCAACGTGAAGTTCATGGCGCTCATCAATCCGGAGGAAAATCCCGATCTTCGGTTGGAGTTGGACGTTCGCCTCGATGACAACGGCCATTATAAAGTGAAAAATGTAACTTCTTTTTCCGACACAGTGGCATTAAAGTTGACCAACATCTATAAAATCAATGTGCAATGAAAGGATTAATGATTTTATTTGTAGGCGCTTTTGCCTTATGGACAATCGATTTGGGCAACATACGACAACAGTTTGAGCAGGCTAAATCTTCCAAAGAAGCCACAGAAGCACTTTACCAAGCATTGCAAGGTCATCAGAAGGACCCGGTCATTTTGGCCTATAAAGGGGCATCGATCACTTTAAAAGCGCGTTATGAGGAAAACCGGGAAACCAAAAAGGAAATGGTTTCCGAAGGGATCCAAACGTTGGAAAAGGCTGTAAAATCCTCTCCCCAAAATGTGGAAATACGCTTGGTTCGTTTAGCGATACAAGAGCATTCGCCCAAGGTCTTGAAATATAAAATGAATATCGCAGAGGACAAGCAAATGATTTTAAGTAATTTTGCATCGGAAAACAGGGCGGTGAAAACATTGATTAAACGCTATGTCGGGCAGTCGAAGGTGTTCACGGCGGAAGAACGTTCAAAATTAGCGGAATAGAAGATTGCATGCTTGAGCAGAAGTCGATATCGGAAGAAATGGAACGCTTGGGGATTGCCATTGTGGTACCGACCTACAACAACGGCAAGACACTTCAACGCGTTTTGGACGGCGTATTGCAGTATAGCCATAAGGTTATTGTCGTTAATGACGGTTCCACCGATGATACGGATGCCATCTTGCGCCAATACCCACACATTACCGTTTTGCACTTATCTGAAAACCAGGGAAAGGGCATGGCGCTTCGGACGGGAATAGTAGAAGCCCGAAAACAGGGCTTTCCTTACGTCCTTACCATCGATTCCGACGGGCAGCATTATCCCGATGATATCCCGGTTTTTGTACGGGAAATTGCGAGGGCTAGCGAACCGCTATTACTGATCGGTAGCCGCAACATGGCGCAAGATTCCGTGCCGAAGAAGTCATCCTTTGGCAATAAATTTTCCAATTTTTGGTTTTGGTTTGAAACCGGTATAAAATTGAGTGACACTCAATCGGGCTATCGGGCCTATCCTTTACAGGCGATTCCGAAAACGTTTTACACCAAAAAATTTGAATTTGAAATCGAAGTCATTGTGCGGTCAGCCTGGCGTGGTGTACAGGTAAAGAATGTCCCGGTCAAGGTCTTGTACGACCCGGAAGAACGCGTGTCCCATTTTCGGCCATTTAAGGACTTTACCCGCATCAGCTTATTGAATACCGTGCTAGTTTTCCTGACGTTCTTCTACGTCTTGCCCCGAAATTTCTTTCGTAGTTTCAAAAAAAAAAGCTTAACGGATTTTATTAAGGAAAACATCCTTGGCAGCACCGATTCACCCGAGAAAAAAGCCCTTTCCATCGGCTTGGGGGTATTTATGGGCATTGCCCCGGTTTGGGGATTCCAAACAGCCCTCACGATGACACTTGCCGTTTTCCTACGGCTCAATAAGGCGTTGGCCTTTGCGTTCTCCAATATTAGCTTCGCGCCTTTCATTCCGTTTGTCATTTATGTATCCTTGGTCGTCGGGAGCTGGGTTTTTCCTTCATCGGCCACGTTCCATGTGGAAAGTCTTTCTTTGGAAAATATAAAATCCCATTTGACACAATATCTTGTCGGAAGCATTTTATTGGCTATCTTTATGTCGTTATTGATAGGTTTTTCCAGTTACTTATGGATGAAACTCAAGCAGCAAAGAACCATTTCTGCTGACTGATGGAAAGGTTATTTTACCATATTTATGTATGTGTGCAACGTCATCGGGTATGGGCTTGCGTAGTAGCGTTGGCGTTTCTGTTCGGTTGTGCTTTTGTGGCCTCCAAACTTCGTTTTGAGGAGGATATTACTCAAATAATTCCCAAAAGTGATAAGGCTGACGAAATGTCCAAAGTTATTCGGCAAATCAATTTTGCCGATAAAATTACAGTCCTTATTCAACGTGGCGACACGGTAGCATCGCGACGCTTGAGTGAAACAGCCACCGCTTTTGCGGATGCCCTCGCCACCGATACTATCTATATTCGTCAACTCTCGGGACAGATCGGACAGGAAGAAATGGCCTCGGCCTATGATTTCGTTTATCAGCACCTTTCCTTATTCCTGGATACAGCAGACTATCAAAATATTGCGGAAAAAACGACGAAAGATTCCATTAACCAACACGTCGCACAAAACTACAAAACCCTCCTTTCGCCTACAGGCTTGGTAATGAGTGGCTTTATACAGAAGGATCCGTTGGGATTGGCTCTTATGGGGCTGAAAAAACTGCAAAAGAGCAGTGTAGGCGATAACTTTATGCTGTATGATGGCTTCATCAGCACCAAGGACACAGCACAAATGCTGTTGTTTATCGATCCTAAATATCAAGGTGCGGATACCGAGCACAACACATTATTGGTTGAAAAGCTTTATTCGTTGCAGGATTCGCTTAATAAACGGTTTGAGGGACAAACGACATTGTCGTATTACGGGGCTGCTTTCATCGCCGTAGCCAATGCCAAGCAAATCAAAAGAGATATTTCAACCACGGTGTTGATTTCTGTTTCGGTACTGATGCTTTTGCTGATTTTTTTCTACCGCAAAATTTACATCCCGCTTTTGGTCTTCATCCCAACGGTGTTTGCCACCTTGTTTGCCATTGCCTGCCTTTATTTGTATAAACCCGTGATTTCGGCTATTTCGCTGAGCATTGGCGCTGTGCTGATCGGCATCACGATAGATTACGCCTTGCACGTTTTGACACACTTTAAAAAATCCGGAGAGGTCAAGCAGTTATACCAGGAACTGACACGGCCTATCCTGATGAGTGGGGCAACTAATGCTGTTGTGTTTTTGTGCCTACTGTTTGTGCATTCAGAAGCCCTTATCGATTTAGGTATTTTTGCGTCGATTTGCATTTTCTCTTCTGCCATCTTTACCCTACTCATCGTCCCTCACCTTTATCGTCCGAAGAAACAGATGCAATACAGCTCATGGATGGACAAGCTTGCCTCTTTCCCTTTTGAAAAAAGCAGAGGGCTGATCGGGCTTTGTGCGGTGGTAATCCTTATCAGTTGCTTTACGAGCGGGCGTGTAGGCTACAACCCGAATATCGCAGACCTGAACTTCGTACCGGAAGCCATTAAGAAGGTGGAAGCCAAATTGGATAAATTGACCAATACCTCCTCCAAATCCCTTTACTTAGTTTCGACAGGGAGATCTTTTGAGGAAGCGGCACAAAAGGCAGATGCGTTAAACCAATCATTGGAAAATGCAAAAGCCCAAAAAGAAATTATTGATTACAACGGCCTGCACTACATTCCTCTGTCGAGTCGCCTCCAAGCAGAAAAAATTGAACAGTGGAACAGCTTTTGGTCAAGCCAAAAGCGCGAACAGGTAGCGCATGATCTGATAACAGCAGGAGAAAGATATGGTTTCACGGAAGCAACGCACCGTGCGTTTTATACCTTGTTGGCACAACCGCAATCAACCCTTTCTTTGGCTGACTTTTCTGCCTGGACGGCTGTCGGCCTATCCGATTTTGTAGCTGAGAACACCAACTTTTTCACCATATCCAGCCTAGTGAAATTGGATGATGCCAAAAAGGCTTCTTTTCTGCAAAAAATCGAAAGGGAAAACGAAGTGGTGGTGATCGACCGCCAACAGCTGAACGAAACGTTTTTAGGACAGTTGCGCGAGGATTTCAATCGTTTGGTCGGTTACTCATCCTTTGCCGTGTTGCTCATTCTGTGGCTGTTTTTCCGACGCATCGAATTGGTGTTGCTGAGTGCTATCCCTATCGGGTTGACTGGATTGGTTACCGCCGGATTGATGGGCTTGTTTGGTTTGGAATTTAATATCTTTTCCGCCATTGTCTGTACGTTAGTCTTTGGTCACGGCGTGGATTTCAGCATCTTTATGACGGCGGCTTTACAGAAGCAATACACCTCTGGAAAAGATGAATTGCAGACCTATCGCACATCCATACTGTTAGCGGTATTGACAACGGTATTGGCTATTGGTGCACTGATATTTGCCAAACATCCGGCCTTGATTTCCATCTCGTCTGTCACGTTGGTAGGGGTCTTTGCCGCGGTCATTATCACCTTCGTCTTCTACCCTATTTTGTTTCGTCTTTTTATCACGAATAGGGCAAAAAATGGAAAATCTCCCTTTACGATAACCATTTTACTATTTTCATTGCTCTTTTTTGCCTATTATGGTTTAGGTTGTTTGGTTATCTCCTTCTTTGGTCGAATCGTGTTGCGATTGGTTCCTATAAGTAAACAGAAGAGGGATGCGGTATTCCGCAAAACCATGTCGAAATTTATGAAATCAGTGCTCTATTTCCATCCGTTTACCCGCAATAAAACGCTGAACCCTTATAATGAATCTTTTGTGCGACCAGCTGTGGTCATTGCAAACCATAGTTCGTTTTTAGACACCTTGTCCATGGGTATGTTATTCCCAAAAGGGATATTTTTGGT
>JBEBRE010000081.1:0-14220 GCA_040394995.1 Sphingobacterium wenxiniae | reverse complement strand
CAACAAATTGTTAACTTCACGTGTTTATTTTAGCACAAGAACATCTATAATGGCAACATTCACTTCGATTCTGGATAACGACTTCTACAAATTCACCATGCAATTTGCCGTGGTCAAGCTGTTTCCAAAGGCACAAGCCAGATATCAGTTCATCAATCGTGGACAACATCAGTTCCCCACTGGTTTTGGTGACAAATTGCGTGAAGCTATCGCAAAAATGGCCTCTCTACAGCTAACGACAACTGAAAAGAGGTTCCTGGCCGATAGATGTCCTTACATTGACCCAACTTATTTAGATTTTCTACAGGGCTATCGTTACGACCCTTCGGAAGTGGTTGTCGTGCAAAATGGAGGTGTGCTACAAGTGTCGATAGAAGGCTATTGGTATCGTACCATTCTCTGGGAAGTGCCCGTTATGTCCTTGATTTGTGAACTTTATTACGAAACCATGGGCCTTCAACGCGTAGACGATGCCGAAGTTTGTGACATCGTCGAGCAGAAAATGAACAAATACGATAAATTGAACATTACCATAGCTGATTTTGGTACCCGAAGGAGGCACTCTTATGCCGTACACGATTTGGTCATCAAGACCTTGAAAGAGCATCCTTCCAAAACCTTTATCGGCACCAGCAATGTCCATTTAGCAATGAAATACCAGACAACACCCATCGGCACCCATGCACATGAATGGTTTATGTTCCATGCCGCAAAATACGGCTACAAGATGGCTAACTTGCTCGGATTGGAACATTGGGCGGATGTGTACCGAGGCGACTTGGGAATCGCTCTTTCCGACACGTATACGACAGAAGTTTTCTTTAGACAGTTCGATAAGAAACTGACCAAGCTCTTTGACGGGGTACGGCACGACAGTGGCGACCCGATTACTTTTGCCCAAATGACCATTGACCATTACAAACAGAAGGGCATTGACCCGAGAACCAAAACCATTATCTTTTCGGATGGATTGGATTACGATAAAGTGGAACACATTGTTAGGTTCTGTGAAGGAAAAATCGGCCATTCCTTTGGTATCGGAACCGACTTTACCAACGATGTAGGCCTACCTCGCATGAACATCGTCCTGAAAATGACAGAGGCATTACCGGAAGAGGGAGAATGGACTCCGGTCATCAAACTATCCGATGAACCAAACAAGCACACCGGCTTGGCCCATGAGATTGAAATGGCCAAAGCATTCCTAAAAATCGATGCCTAATGGAAAGAGATGTTTATGGCGAAGCCCTCTATGATTTTCACTCCTTGCAGGAGCTTAAAGAGCCACTCCTCCTGCACAGTAGCTATGGAGACATCGAAGAGATGCCCATAGAAGTTTTTTTCCGAGAGGAAGAAGATTTTCCGGAATTAGAACATATTGCGTTGGCGCTCTGCGACGGACATGTTTTGGATGTGGGTGCAGGCGTAGGAAGCCATGCTTTGTACCTGCAGGACAAGGGCTTTACAGTAGATGCGTTGGAAATCTCGGAAGCGGCCTGTGAAATTATGAAAAAACGTGGCGTTAAAAACGTTATCCACGCTGATTTCTTTCAACTCAAAGACAAGTCATACGACACCTTGCTCTTTTTAATGAATGGTATTGGTCTGGCTGGTTCTATTGAGGGCCTTCGCGAAGTACTTCAACATAGCAAGGACTTACTATCCGAAAACGGACAGCTATTGTTCGATTCTTCAGACATCTCCTATCTTTATGAAGAATACCACATCTCCAAACCGGAGTACTATTTGGGTCAAATCAATTACCGTTACCAATACAAAGGCCATTTTGGCAAACCTTTTAATTGGTTGTACATCGATCAGGAAACATTGATACAGGTGGCACACGAAGAAAATTGGATCGTCCAAATCCTGTTTGAAGACGGCAACGACCAATACTTAGTCCGTATGGAACCGCGGAAGGAACAAACGCTTTAATACAGGAAGCCGAACAGCCACAACGGGATTTTGTTGCCAAAGCCATATTCGATGTCGTCAGAAGCTACGTAGGCATGCGATACATCTTGGATTTGCTTTGCTGTCTTTTCTCGACCTCCGACCTCAAACGTGAATTTTCCATCAACCATAAAATCGCCTTTCTCAGCATAATTTACATCGTGGGCATAACCCAATTGATTGGCAAAAAATGTTTCTCTAAGGTTTCCGCGATTTGTATTTTCCCTTGCCAGCAGATAAATCATGTTGGTATTTTCCAAATATACCTTCGCGGGTTTCTGCAAGCGACTCATTCCCTCCCCTTCTTTATGAAGGTTTCTGGTCAACCCAATCTCATCTAAATAATGTAGATAAGATAACAACGTGATACGATTGATACCGACGCGCTCACTTAATTTGCTCACATTTGGCACAAATGGAACAGATGTGGCAATAATGGACAATAACTGTTTCACCTTCCCGATATAAGCCAGCTCTACCCCTCGCAACAAGGGCAATTCAATTTCCAACATCATATTGACCACTTCGCCCAAACGCATCATATATAGGTCTTGCTGCTCCCGATAATAGGGATAATAACCATATTGCAGGTAATTTTCAAAATATTGGAAAGGGCGGATAGCTTCGTTAATCTTTTGGGCCTCCTTGTCGTGATTCTTGAGCAGGTGGTCCAGAGTCATCCGTTCAAATACCAGCCCTGTCTCCAAGGCCAGGTATTCCCGAAACGAAAACCCCTGCATCTTGTATACTACTGCCCTTCGGCTGAGGTCTGCCCGGGCATTTAGAATTTCCAGCAAGGATGAACCGGTGAACACGACTTTTAGATGTGGATAATCGTCATATATGTTTTTCAATTCCTGTGCCCATCCCGGATATTTATGTACTTCATCCAAGAAAAGATATTGTCCACCCATCCGTTCAAAATCACGAACCAAATCTGACAAAGAGCGGTCATTGAACCAGATAGCATCTAAACTCACATACAATGTCTTATCCAACTTATCTGCTAGATGAAACTTGATATACTGCAAGAGCAAGGTCGTCTTCCCCGTTCCGCGTGCACCCTTGATGCCGATTAACCGCGCATTCCAGTTGATTTCATCCATTACCGATCGGACAAAATCTATACGGGTATGTTTAAGCTTCTGCTGGAATTGTTCAATTAATGTTTCCATTTTATTTAACAGTATTAAACAAATATACGAATTATTGTTTAATTTGGTTAAACAACAAATATTGTTTTTGTTTATTTCAATAAACAAAATTAAAAAAACCACTCGCTTCAACCGACCAAAGAGGCCCTTACAATCCTTCACCACGATGTTGCAAAAATAATCCGATGTATGTTTGTCCTGCTGTGAATCGCTTCCTATCTTTATGCGATGAAACCAACGATACGTATTGAATACTGTCCGAAATGCGGTTGGATGTTGCGTGCCGCCTATATGGCGCAGGAACTTCTCAGCACTTTCACCGATGATGTTTATGGTGTCACCCTTATACCAAGCGAGGTAAGCGGACGTTATACTATTGCAGTCGACGAAACAATTGTTTTCGACAGGAAACGCGAAGGCCGTTTTCCCGAAATCAAAGAATTAAAACAATTGGTCAGGGACAACGTAAACCCAATGAAAGATTTGGGCCATTCGGACAAAAAATAAGGTAAAAACAACAGGGCCAAACGCATCTTCCTCAAAATACCCCGATAGGGGTAATATATTTGTAGAACAGATGTTTTCCATCACATGTTTTGGCGGATTTTTTGCTTGAAAAAGGCAAAAAATGTGACAAAACAGGGATAACGTTGAAGATGTTGTCGTTAATAAATTACGATGCGTTTGCTCCGATAAAGACAAAGAATATTTATGAGGATATTGCACACGGGCGATTGGCATTTGGGCAAACGCTTGGATTTTTTTTCAAGATTAGAAGAACAAAAAGAAGTATTAGAGGAGATTTGCGACATTGCCGATGCCGAACGTGTAGATGCCGTCATTGTGGCAGGCGATTTGTTTGATGCATTCAATCCACCCATAGAGGCCATTGAGCTCTTGTACAAAACCCTACGCCGATTAGCCAACGGTGGCAAACGCCCGGTCATTGCCATCGCCGGCAACCACGATAGTGCCGACCGCATCGATGCACCTGATAGTTTGGCCCGAGAATGTGGCATTCTGTTTATCGGCTATCCACATGCACAGGTATCTCCTTTACAATTAGAAGACGGTTTTTCCGTCCGCACCACCGATAAAGGTTTTTTAGAAATTTTTCTACCGCAATACAGTTATCCCCTCAGAGTACTGGCCACCCCCTTTGCCAATGAACTTCGTTTGAAACAGTTTTTGGGATTGGAAGGCAAAGAACAGCAGCTCCAAGAAGTCTTGCATCAAAATTGGCAAACCATGGCCAACAGGTATTGCGACACAAACGGAGTCAATATTTTAACTGCGCATCTGTATATGCTAAAACGCGGTGGCGAACTATTGGAAGAACCGGAAGGTGAAAAGCCGTTACAGGTCGGTCAGGCCGATGTGGTCTATTCAGATGCTATACCGCCCCAAATCCAATATACAGCTCTGGGCCATCTGCACCGTTTCATCGCCGTGGGTGGCCATACGTCTCCGGTGGTGTATGCCAGCAGTCCGCTCGCCTATTCTTTTTCCGAAGCAGGCCAACAAAAGTATGTATCCATCATAGAAGCTGTTCCGGGCCATCCCGCGCAATACCGTAAAGTGGCCCTGACATCAGGTCGGTCATTGCATCGAAAACGGTTTGAAGACATTGACGAAGCCGTCGATTGGCTACAAGAAAACCCGCATGCGCTTGTGGAACTGACCCTTATCAGCGACGATTATCTAAGTGCCATGGATTTGAAGCGTATCCACGAAGCCCACGATGGCATCATCCATATTATCCCTGTCGTGAAGCCCCAGGAACGGCAATTCCATGCGACGGCTCCAGTCAATTTGGACCAAGATATCCAGCAACTCTTTCAAGACTATTTTCAGTACAAAACGGGACAACAACCCAATGCCGAAATCATGCAGTTATTGAACGAAGTTATTCATACCACAACGGAAACGGAGGATTAAGCGTGTTACCATTATATTTAAGCATCGAAGGATTATATTCTTATCAAGATAAACAGGAAATCGATTTCACCTTGCTCACCGAAGCAGGTTTATTTGGGATATTTGGCAAGGTGGGATCAGGAAAGTCGTCGATTTTGGAAGCTATCGGCTTTTGCCTCTATGGCGAAACCGAACGGTTGAACAAGCAGGAAAAGCGGACCTACAACATGCTGAATCTCAAATCGGACACAGCCTGTATTGTTTTTGAATTTTTGAATTTTGAGAATAGAAAATGCCGCTTTACAGCGCAATGGAAAAGACGCAAAAAATTCGAGGACACCACCACCTTGGAACGTCTTGCCTACGAATGGAAGGAAAACGAATGGATACCGCTCGAGTCCGCAGACGGTGCATCGGTAACCAACCTCACTTACCCCAATTTCCGACGTACCATCATCATTCCGCAAGGACAGTTTAAGGAATTTTTGGAGCTGAAAGGAAAAGAGCGTTCCGACATGATGAAGGAAATCTTCCATCTGGACCGCTTCGATTTGGGACCAAAGGCATCTTTCTTGCAACGGCAGAACAACAGTCGATTGGACAACCTTAAAGGAGCGCTTTCAGGTTTTGAAGCCGTAAGCACCGATATTTTGGAAAGCAAGCAACAGGAACTGGAAAACGCCAGAAAGCAGCTTTTCGATATCCGGAAAGACGTTTCGGATTTGGAAGAAGTTTGTAAAAAATTGAACGATGGCCGGAATAACAGGGCCGAGCTGTCTGCTAAACAAATGGAACTGCAGGAACTCCATTTGGAGCAACCTAAAATCAAACAGCTCGAATCGGAACTGACGACATACGAGTCTACACACGCTGCCTTCCGGGAAATATTGAACCAAACCCAAACGCTTAACAAAGAAAAAGAACAGCTGACCTATAAAATTGAACAGCTGACGGTAAAAAAACAACATACCCTCTCCCAACTGGAACAAAAAGAGCAGGAATGGCAGACCATAGCAACAGATTACAGTCAATTAGAACGGTTCCGAGCGGAAGCGGAAGATTTGAAACTTTTGATTGCCAACAGGCAACTTCAAGGGCAAAAACAAGTATTGTGCAAACGATTGGAGGATGGGAAACCTTTCTTGGAATCCGAAGTGAAAAAGGAAAAGGAACTACAGGATGTCATCACAGAAAAAGAAAGCCAAATTGAAGCCTTAAAAAACAATAAAGTTGATACAGGGGCACTTTTAGCCATGGAAAGTTGGTATCAAACGGATGACAACCTTTCCCTTCAATTGCAGGAAGCCACGACGAACATCAGTCGACTGGAACAAGAAATAACCGATATTCAACACGTGTTTTCTGAGGCAGATTTAGCAGTCGAAAATTGGGAACAGGTACTTGGCGCACAAGAAAACCAGTTAAATCAGGAATTGCATAGCCTACAAAACGAGATAACGCAATTGCAGGTGCAAGTCAAACTATCCGAATTTGCGGATAATCTGCAAGAAGGCGAGCCCTGTCCACTCTGTGGTTCTGTAGAACATCCACATATCATGGCCAATCACGACCTGCACGAGAAGGAACGCGATATCAACCAGCGCCATGTCGCGCTAAAGCAAGCACTGGAAAACAGCAAACAAACCTTCAATCAGTTAAACCGCTCCGCCGGACGCTTGCTTGACAGGAATATGCAATTACAACAGGAAAAGGCGTTGCTTGCGACGCTCCAACATAAAAAAGATGCGCATGCGCAAGGATTCACCTGGTCAGAATTTTCCGCGACGGATAAAACAGCCTTTTTGGATTACAAGAACCAAAGTCAGATAACCGAAAGCCACCTGCGGCAAGCGGAACAGGAAATCAAGAATGTACGACTGTTGGCACAACAGGCACAAGCCAAAGCGGAAAAATACAAAACGACTTTGGCCGATTTTCAACAGCAGATTGCCATCACCGAAAGCCTCATCCGTCAAAACGAAGAACACTTAAGGGTACTTGCTGCTGAAGAAGCTACTCAACAAGAAGAAACGGAACTGTTAAACCGTAAACAACAAAATGAACAGAAGATAAAGTTTTTGGAAGAACGGCATAAAACATTGACAGAAGATATACAGCAACTGAAGACTGCTTTCGCAGGCATAAATGTCGAACGTGGGATAGCAAAGGAGCAATTTCAACTGCTCTCCCAGCAACTTATGCAGCGACAAGCCGAAATATCCGCGCTCTTGACTGAGCATGGTTTTGGAGATATCATTCAAGTACAGCAAATCTTGCAGAAAAACTTAAATGTCGCGTCGTTGCGCAAAACCATACAGGAATTTCAGGTTAACCTTCAAGTGCTCTTGGCAAAAATCGAAGATTTGGAAAAGCGCATCGCATCCGACCAGTTCAACGAGGAAGACTATCAGGAAAAAACACAGCTTTTGGACTTGAAAAAGGAAGAATTGGAACTTCAAATACGCCTGACAGGTGCTTTGGAAAAAGAATTTGTACGCCTACAATCCGAGTTTGAGAAAAAAGAAAAGCTTTTGGAAGAATATGAAAAGCTTAATCTTAGAAAGAGCAATCTCACTACACTGGAAAATCTTTTCCGTGGTGCTGGGTTTGTCAACTACGTATCAAGCATCCATCTGCAACGGCTATGCAAAATGGCTAACCAGCGCTTCCATCGTTTAACAAAAAACAATTTGAGCCTTACCATCAACGAAAACAACGAATTTGAGGTTATCGACTACCTTAATAACGGCTATAAACGGTCTGTCAAAACGCTTTCGGGCGGGCAAAGCTTTCAAGCCTCTTTGTGTTTGGCTTTGGCCTTAGCCGAAAGCATACAGGCGTTGAACAAATCCGACAAAAACTTTTTCTTCATCGATGAAGGTTTTGGTACACAGGACAGCGACAGCATAAACACGGTCTTTGAAACCCTGCAGTATCTGCACAAAGAAAACCGCATCGTAGGCATCATTTCGCATGTCGACGAACTCAAAGAACGCATCCCGAGGTCGATTACGGTATCCAATGATCCGGAAAAAGGAAGCCAGATTCGGTATAACCAGTTCTAAATCGGTATCCGTTTTTTTGAAATGAATGCTTATCTTGGCTTTTTGGACAACTAAACATGCATAAAAAATACGCCATCATCGTCGCCGGAGGAGTCGGAAGCCGCATGGGCAACACCTTACCCAAACAGTATCTTTTGCTGCAAGGAAAACCTATTTTAATGCATACCATCGAACGGTTTGCCTTCGATGCGGACATCAACATCGTGGTGGTCATTCATCACGCCATGGAAGATTATTGGAACAATTGCTGCAAAGAACATAGCTTTGGTGTACCGCACACCATCGTATATGGTGGCCAAACCCGATTCCAAAGTGTCCGAAATGCGGTCAACTTTATCACTGCGAAAGAACAGGATCCTTCTCAGTGTATCGTGGCCATACATGACGCTGCCCGTCCATTAATTTCACCGGCACTAATTAAAAAAGCCTACCAAACCACGGCAACCGTCGGTGCTTCTGTTGTCGCTATCTCCAGTACCAACTCAATTCGTATGGGAAATACCAATCAGAATGAAGCAGCAGACCGTTCCAAGATTTGGTTGGTACAAACCCCGCAAACATTCACGGGCAACTTGTTGGTCGACGGATTTAAGCAAGCAGAGGAAGCAACTTTTACCGATGATGCAACCGTCATCGAAAAATTGGGGCATCCTATCCATATCATTGAAGGCGATCATCGGAATATCAAAATCACCTATCCGGAGGATATCGACATCGCAATGCTTTATTTGAAAAGGCAAGAAGCTTGAAGTAAAAAGTTAGAAGTAGGAAGTGAGAGGTTGTATAATTCGTAATTCCCAATTACAATTCATAATTCGTAATTCATAATTATATTTGTCCTATGGTTTTAAATGCAGGTCGATTTTACAACACATGCCTGATTGCGGTCATGATGGTCTTTCTATTGAGTTCCTGTGGAGCAAAAAGAAAAGTGGCGCATCGTGGATATGAAAAAAGGACAGAAAGCAGGAGATCATCCCCTGTACGGACTGATGCAAGCGATAGCCGTGATAGATCTCTTTCAGGCTCGAAAATGGATAATTACGCCCAGCTTTTGGGCGTTAGTACGAAAGCGCTCGGCAACAAAACATTATACGCTTTCATTGATGAATGGATGGGCAGTCCTCATCGGTTGGGCGGACTCGAAAAATCGGGTATTGATTGCTCTGGTTTCGTAGGAATGCTGTATCGGCAAGTCTACGGCCAGGATCTTCCGCGAACCTCGCGGGATATGGGCGATCATGTGAAACGGAAATACGAGAACGAATTGCGTGAAGGCGATTTGGTCTTTTTTTCCTTTGGAGGCAAGAATATAGACCATGTGGGTGTATACCTGCACAATCATAAATTTATTCACGTATCTACAAGTAAAGGCGTCATTATTTCAGATATGAGGGATAGCTGGTACTACAAATACTTCGTCCGTTGCGGGACTCCCAAAATCTAACATTCAAATTACAATCAAGCGTAAAAACCTGCGGTATAGGATATAAGAGTTCGTCCTTAATTCTGTATTTTTGCGGCAAATAAGTTTCATTATTTATGGGTAAGTGGTCAAGAGCAATTTTTTTAGGACTTTGTATTATCGGGTCGTTCCTTATTTATTGTGTGTATTATTATTCCAATATGATTAAGAATGCACCTTTTCGGTTTTCAGATTTTGAATATGTGGACATCCGCTATGGAGAGCCCGATTCAATGCTGAACACCTACAACTCCTCCACACAGGAATACCATTTTTTGAACAATCAAAACGAAGTCGTTAAGCAGAAATTGAAACTCACAGACGATGACCTGCTTTATATCCATCGCAAAGCCATGGAAATGGGATTTTGGAACGTGGACAACGATATGACAACGCCGCGAAACCATCCCGATGAGGGAAAGCATGTTCCCCGCTTTATCCTTGAAATAAAATATAAAGAAAAAGGAAAAAAGGTAACCATCGATACCGACTATCCTGGAAACCCCAAAATGCGCGATGCTACTATGACAACAGTCGAAACGGTTATCCAAACCATCAATAGAGCATACGCAAGATAAACATTCCTACCATCGGAGTTAGATTTCCGATGCCATATCCGTTATACGGCAGTCTTTTCGTGCTTATGCCGGAAAAGCACTGCAAATAGAATCGCGACCACCAGCGTATAGCTGGCAAAAGCCAACCAAATATGTGGCCAATCCTTTAGCATAATCTGTCCGCTTAATACACCGTTCTCAAGGATAGCTATGCCTCTCTCTTGAACAAAGTTTAAAAGGGAGACATTGGAAATGTCTGTTCGTAGGTAAGAGGCCAATCCTGATATATCTGTAAAAGATTTGGTGTAATAATGATCAATCACCCATCCGGATATCAAACTACCCAATACAGCGCCGAATCCATTCGTCATCATCATGAACAGCCCTTGTGCAGAACTTCGGATATGGGGAGTCGTAGAAGATTCTACAAAAAGAGAACCCGATATATTGAAAAAATCAAAGGCCATACCGTACACAATACAGGAAAGGATAATCATCCATAAGCCTGAAGCCGGATCTCCGTAAGCAAATAACCCAAACCGCAATACCCAAGCAAACATGGCGATGAGCATCACATTCTTAATGCCAAAGCGCTTTAGAAAGAAGGGAATCGCCAAAATAAACAAGGTTTCCGAAATCTGCGATATGGACATGATGACGGTGGAGTACTTGATAACCAATGAATCAGCATATTTGGGATAGAATTTAAACTCGTCAAGGAAAACGTCTCCATATGCATTGGTCAACTGCAAGGCGCCACCCAAAAACATGGAAAAAATGAAAAATAAAGCCATCTTATAGTTTCCGAATAGTTTAAAGGCTTCCAATCCGAACGTTTGGACAAATGTTTTTTTCTCGGCATTGGTATTTTTTGGCGGACATTTAGGAAGCGTCAACGCAAACAGGCTTAAAGAAAGGGCAGCTATGCCTGCAATATGAAATTGATGTGCTGTCGCTTTATTTCCGGTCAGGTTGACAAGCCACATGGCAGCAATAAAACCAATGGTACCCCATACCCGAATGGGGGGAAAGGCCTTTACCAAGTCATATTTTCCTTCTGTTAATGCCGTATAGGAAATCGAATTGGACAACGCCAGTGTAGGCATGTAAAAACACATGGCCAATAACATGACATAGAAGAAAAGTTGCGGATCGTCCACCTGCGGAAGATAGAACAGCGTTGCCGCATATAGCAAATGGAGGATGCTGTACAGCTTTTCGGCATTGACCCATCGGTCGGCAACAATCCCCATAATCGTAGGCATAAACAGGGAAGCGATTCCCATGGTAGCGAATATAGCTCCAAACTGGGTTCCATCCCATTGTTTGGAACCAAACCAATAATTGGCAATAGTAATTAACCAAGCGCCCCACACGAAAAACTGGAAGAAGCTCATGATGGTTAACCGTCTTTTGATACTCATAGATTAGGCGCTTTTGATGTATTGGGTTTAAGATTTTCTTCTCTCGATCTCATCTCTGAGCTTGGCCGCGGTTTCGTATAGCTCGGCCTCAATGGCTCTATTCAGGCCTAATTCCAGCTCCTCATCGGTTAAATTGGCATAGGGCGATTCCGTTTCTTCTTTTTTGGTTGTCACCGGATCTCGATGCAAAGTGTTTTCCTTCGGCGTGTTGTCTATATTTTCCAAAAAAGCAAAATCATTGCTCTCAATGATAATGCCCGCTGCATCCATAATGAAATCATACGTGTAGATGTTGGCTCCAAAACGCACAGCCAAGGCAACGGCGTCCGAAGTTCGGGAATCGATCTCCAGTGTCTTGTCGCCATCGGAACAGATAATCTTCGCGAAAAAAATACCGTCAATCAAATTGTAAATCAGCACTTCGTCTACTGAAATGCGGAAACCCTCGGCAAAAGTCTTGAACAAATCATGTGTAAGAGGCCTGCTGGGTTGCATTTTTTCAATCTCTACAGCTATCGCCTGTGCCTCAAATCCACCAATAATAATGGGTAATCTTCGATTCCCACCAACTTCTCCCAACACCAAGGCATACGCACCAGATTGTGTTTGACTATAGGATAATCCAACGATATCTAACTTGATTCTCTTCATTATTAAAACCTTACGGTAGTACAAATATGTGAATATTCAAAACAAAATAAAAATGGCCAGACGTAATTAGATGTCGTCCAGCCATTTACATTGTTCCAATGTACTATATTAGTTGTTTTTATAGGCTTTAAATGCTTCTATAAGCTTTGGCACCACCTCGAAAGCGTCGCCCACGATACCGTAATCAGCCACTTTAAAGAAGGGAGCTTCCGGATCTTTATTGATAACAACAATGGTTTTTGAGGCGCTCACACCGGCCAAATGCTGGATAGCACCGGAAATGCCGATAGCGATGTACAGATTTGGACTGACCGCCAATCCCGTCTGTCCTACGTGTTCCGAATGAGGTCTCCAACCTGCATCTGACACGGGCTTGGAGCAGGCAGTGGCCGCACCTAATACAGCTGCTAACTCTTCAACCATTTCCCAATTCTCCGGTCCCTTCAACCCCCTGCCCGCCGATACGACAATAGATGCCTCGGGCAACGATACCTTGTCGGTTGCCCGCACAACTTCTTTGATGACTGTGGATAAGTCAGCCGACTGGATTTGCGGTTGATAATTTTCAACAGCAACCGATACTGGCGACTCTTTCGCCTCAAAAGTATTTGGCGTAAGCGCAATAACTCTAATTGGTGCTGTTAATTCTTCTGTAGCAATGGCTTTGCTGGAAAAAACGGATTTTTTGATTTCCCATGTATCACCATGGATAGCAGGTAACGAGATCGCACCATCGGACAAAGCAGCGTGCAACTTGGCCGCTATGCGCGGCGCCAGTCCCTTCCCACTAAAAGAATTGGACAACACAAGTGTTTTCGCACCCATATTTTTGGCTACGTCGGCAACTACGGAAGCATAGGCTTGGTTCACAAATTGCCCAAGTTGCTCGCTTTTTACCTCGATAACTTTTGATACGCCATATATCCCTACTTTTTGGAGCTCACTGGCGTCCACGGATCCGATGCTTAGTGCCTGCACTTCCTGATTGGTCAACTCACCAATGGCTTTTGCGTAGGATATGGCTTCAAAAGCCGATTTCTTAAAGGCTCCTTCTATGTTTTCAATATATACTAAGACTGACATAAGATTCTCTAATTAAGGTTATATAACTTTAGCTTCGCTATGCAACAATTCGACCAACTGCGCAACATTGTCCTTATCGACTAATTTCACAGTACCTCTTGGTGCGGGCGTATCATAAACTTTGATGCGGGACAGTTCATCGACCTCAATCGCTTCTATTACGTTCAACGGCTTTGTCCTGGCGCTCATGATACCACGCATATTGGGAATTTTCGGCTCAGCAACGCCTTCAGTAACGCCTACGACCAAGGGCAAGTTAGCCGTCAACACTTCTTTTCCACCTTCTATTTCCCGCTCAATAGTGGCCTCGTTGCTGTTGATATCTAATTTTTTAGCAATGGAAACCGAGGGCAATCCCAAAAATTCCGCTACGTATGCCTGTACCTTTGCCCCGTTGTAGTCAATGGATTCCCGACCTGTCAGAATCAAATCGAAATTTTTATCTTTTGCATAATTGGCAATCTGATGGGCCACAAACCAGGCATCGCGTGGTACGGCGTTTACCCGCACTGCTTCATCTGCTCCAACGGCCAATGCTTTACGAATAGTGGGATCTGAGGAAGCTTCGCCAACATGTAACACGGTAATTGTCCCTTGTCCTCCTTCCGTCAATTCGACAGCTTTGGATAAAGCAATCTCATCGTATGGATTGATAATGTATTGAATGCCGTTGCTGTTGAACGACGTATTGTTGTCCGTGAACGTTATCTTGGAAGTCGTGTCCGGAACGTTGCTAATACAAACTAATATCTTCATCATAAATCGTTTTTTAAGGTTATGAAACTTGCTATCGATTATCCTTCTGCAGGATAATAACATTTACAGATTTCGGACTATTTCGTGTTCTACACAAACGTATTGTTTTTTTAAAGCAAATACAAGCCGTTCCGATGCTTTATATGCGCTAAAACGTCAAAGAAGTGTCATTTTCTATGCTAGCATAGTAATTTT
>JBEBRE010000080.1:0-14271 GCA_040394995.1 Sphingobacterium wenxiniae | reverse complement strand
AGCTTAATTTTTTATAGTGCACAGCATGATCGGCAGCCTCTTGGACTGTTTGTGCTTTGAACGCAGATTTATCCAAACGCATGGTTTTCATCGTTCAAACATACTTAAAAAAACCCGTTGTGCATTATAAGCGCTATTTTGTCATCCTGAACGTAGTGAAGGATCTAAAAATCATATCTTAACAAGATTTTAGATGCTTCGGCAAGCCTCAGCACAATAGAGGCACTTCTGTATCAAAATGCACAACGGGTTTAAAAAATGTGTCACGAACAAGATGGGAGGACTGTGAATGCGTTCACTGTTAAAGTAATTTTTTCAATTCATCGATCGACGTATTGCTCATCCAAGAAACCGCACCGGTGTCAATCTCGCCGTTAGGCTTTATGACAACATAGCTCGGAAACCCGGATTTGTTAAAAAGCGTCATCAGCTCGTTGATCAGCTTTTCGTCTATGTAGACGTGGGTGCCGGGCTGTTCCAGCTCAAGCACTTTGTTTTTCCACTTCTCTTCAGAAGAGCTGCTGCTGGTGCATAGGTAGACAAATGCTATGGGATGACCATACTCTTTTGCCTCGTGGTGCATTTGCTTGCTATACGGCATCTGAGCGATACACGGAGCGCACCACGTCGCCCAAAAGTCTAATACGACCAACTGATTGGGGAACTTGGCTCTTATCTGCTGGATGATGCTTTCCGCAGTTGTTTGTGTATTTACATAAAGCTGCCCGTCGAATGGAGTGTCCATGATGAGGTTGCCCAAACGATCATTTTTGGTTACGGCTGAAGCGGTGGCCAATTTGTTTATTTTTGCTGCTTTCTTCTCTAAATCGGTGATTTGTTGCTGTACTAAAGCCTTTGACCACCGATAGTGATAGAAGGGAAGATAATTTTGGTAGATGGCTAATTGTTCAGGTAAGCCCTTGTCTTCAAACTGCATCATCATGAGATCAGCATATGCGGGGCTGAAATGTTTGGACAGTTCTTCACTCGTTAGCGTAGCATCTGTATGGAGCTTTTTTGAAGATAGATGGTTGTTGAAATACCAGGACAGTGCGCGAAGGTATGATCGGCTATCGTTGCTAATGGCATATATGGGGTGCTGTTTTATTTTATCCAACATCTCGTTTGGCAACTCTTTGTCTAAATGGTATAGCAGTTGTTGGGACAAATAATCCGACTCCCGCTCATTGTCGATAAGATACGCATAACGAGAAGCGTACGTGTTTTTGAATTTTTTGTCCGAGGCTTTGACCAGTAGAAATAACGAATCCAGCTTTGTGGAAAAAGTGGTGTCTTGCCTGCTTAGACTGCTGATATTTTCTTTTACTTGTGGAATTTCTTTCTGCCAAAAGAGCGTATGCTGATTTATCAAGGTAGTCGCCTCGCCATCTTCTCCCGAAAAGAAGAGGCCCTCAGACAACATGTAGGCGCTCTTCTCCCGCAGTTTGTTGGCATCAAAGGTTATTTCCAGGCCGTCTTTGACATAGAGGCAGGTATATGCAAAATTCCCTAATTTAAACCAAAGCTGTTGATAAACGGGAGTCTGGGGAAGTTCAAAGAAAAAAGTGCCGTCCGGTTGAACCGGTGCAGATAAGTTAACTTGAAATTCTCCGGTCAATTGGACTAACGAATAACCGGCATTCATATTCGCCAGCTCCTCGGGTGCGGCGTTGATGATTTTGCCTTTGACAATGGACGTGTTTTTATCGGCAGAAACACGGTATAGGTGCGTATCTGTTAACGAAGTTAGGGTTAGCTTTTCCTGTGCTGTGGCGGCGCTCAGTAGGCAAAGCTGGAACAAGGTAGTGTAAATAAATGTTCTCATGTTTCTGAATTTATCAATTGCTGTTTTACTTTTTCTTTGTTTTGACGGGAGATGGGGATTTTAACATGGTCTTGCATTAAAATCGTTCCGCCATCTTCTTTTAATAGGCTCTTGATGAACTGTCGGTTAACCAAATGTGATTGATGTGTCCGTAGGAATCGATATGGCGCCAATAGCTCATCATACTCTTTCAAAGTCTTGCTCACGATAAGTTCTTCGCCACCTTCCAGGCATACTCTGGTATAATTATCGTCCGCCTGGCAACGCACAATATGGGACACCTTCACATATCGCGTTTCCTGTAGCGTGGGCAAGGCGATGCTGGGGTCTTGTGTACCTACCCTGCGCTTTGCTTCTCTTGTTCTATTTTCCGGAGTCTTTTTTTGCTGGATCTTCTATAAAGCAAGAAAGCACCGATTGTTAGCCCTGTAAAACCAAGAAGGTATGGCAAGAGGGATTTTAAGGTGTATTTTTTTTCGCCGAGGTCCGACGGTTTGACTGTGTACGGGATTCTCAAAATTTCGCTTTCCGGAGAGGTGTCCAATCTTCCTGCTTTATGTATCAGGAGTTCGTATTCACCAACCTGGGATAAATGTTCATAATTTACATCGTATCGGTTATCCTGTGTCCATCATTCTATTCCGGAAGTATCCACCTTATTTTCGGTTTTCCGGATTAAATATATGGAATACGGAGTAGTCTCGTGCGGTTCAAATTCCAGCGTAAATGAAGTGACACTGTCTTTAGGAAACGCCCAATCCAATGGAATTCCAGAAATTTTATCAAATTGGCTCGCATAGCCATTGTTCACGCTGTCATACCGCAGGTTATAATAGCCGTATTTACCGGCACCTCTCGCAATAATTTGTTTAAGGATAGGACGGCTGTTTTTACGCCAGTCAATGATATACCCGTCCCGTATGCCATATTGATCTTTGTGGGCTACTTCGACTAAAATTTGCTTGTTGGGGTAATTGAAAGTGCCTATCGCCCCATAAGGTGCTTTGGCGCCGTATTTCATTTCTAGTGCCGGTATGGGCGACCACTTGACAAGCTCTATGCTGTCATTCTCGACCACCCGGTAATGGAATTGATGGATATTGTCTTTGTTAATCCCCAATGCAATGATGATCGCATCGGAGCTGTCTGGTATGAGATAGCTGTTATAGTGCTTGCTGAAATTTTGAACCTCTGCAGAAAAATAGTTTTTGAGCTTGGGGTTTAATTTGATGCCGAGCATAATGGGCGATTTGGGTTGAATATCCATACTTTTTCCGGGTAACGTTTTGGTGTTGTCGAAATGGTCAAACACTCGCCAGACCTCGTTATCGGAAGCTTGATAGCTAAAGGATTGCCGCACCAGCATCCTTTTGTCTGTAGAGATGCCCTCAAACATGAAATTCTCGCCAAAGTAGTAATCGTTACCTTTGGAATCCTGTGCTTTTCCGACATAGCAGATACAAGCAAATAATAAAAGCAATAGTCTTTTTGTCATATTCACTGCCCCGAAAATGCTTGAATAATTTGAATAGAAAAACGGAAAATGAGTATTTGGCTGTATTATTTGAGTATTTGGAGAAGTTTTGGCTTATTTTCGGTGTTTAGGATTTACCATAGAAACTTTAAGCCTGCCGATTGATACTGGCTGATACTTCTGTCTTTGCTCAACAAGGTCAAATTATGGGTGATCGCCTGATATATCAACATGCGGTCAAAGGGATCCTTGTGCCATTCGGCTTCCAATAAATGGTATCCGGAAGCTTCTGTTGGTGTAAGTGGCAACAAATTGAATCCACTTTCTTGGGCTAAGCCCGGAAGCTCTTCGGGAGAAACACCTGCCAAATCCAGTTTGCCTAAACGAAATTTCAATGAAATCTCCCAAAAACTTACTGAACTGATAAACACATCATGTGAAGCATCTTGCAACACGCCCAAAACCTTGGACGATAACCGCTTTTGCTCCAACAGCGCCCACAGAAAAGCATGGGAATCTAACAGATAACTCATCCTAAAAGGTCTTCTTCCGTGATTTTAAAGTCGGACTTGAATGTCGCCTTTGCTTTTCCTTCCAATAAACCAAGCTTACGTGTTGGTTTATTAACCTGTGCTTCCGGCAGAAAATAACCCACGATTTTCTTTTTGCGCCCATAGGTCACAGCAAAGCCAATACCCGCTTTTACCTGTTCCAGCACTTCAGAGAAATGTGTTTTAAACTCACCGACACTCATTGTTTTCATACAAGTAAAGATACATTGTTTTTGTCAAGTTGTCAAGTAAGAGTTCAAAATAAATTATAACATAACCCGTTGTGCATTAAAAGCTCTATTTTCATCCTGACGATAGGAATTGTGAAGCAATCATTCATGCCATAAAAAGCAAACACGAATGAATAACGATCTAAAAATCATATCTTAACAAAACTTTAGATGCTTCGGCAAGCCTCAGCAATAGAGGCGCTTCTGTGTCAAAATGCACAACGGGTATAATTAAAGATGAAACCACAACTTGTCCCGAACATCGGGATAGAGATATAGAAATTTTGCGTTTTTGTACATCAAAAGCAGAAGTTTATATAAGAAAACAAGTTTTCCAACGTAGCCAATATGATCCTATCATATGCTCTTGGGCATCTATGTCAAATGTTAGCCGATTTAGAGAAAGACTATTTTCCTATGTGGTTCAAAAATGGGAGACAAAAACACAAAAGCATTATATGACCTTGCCAAATCCCGCAGATTATCTTATTTTTACGCCTTACTAAAAATCATTCAACCATTGGCAAAGGAGAAGAAGCAAACCCCTTTAATGCAGCAATATAACGCTATCAAGGCCAAATATCCCGGGGCGTTATTGCTGTTCAGGGTAGGGGATTTTTATGAGACGTTTGGAGAAGACGCCATCAAGGCCGCGGGTATTTTGGGTATTGTGCTAACCAAGAGAGGCAATGGCTCCGAATCCGAAACGGCTTTGGCGGGATTCCCCCACCATTCTTTGGAAACGTATCTGCCAAAACTGGTTAGGGCCGGACAACGGGTCGCTATCTGTGATCAGTTGGAAGACCCCAAGCAGACGAAAACCATTGTCAAGCGTGGCGTGACTGAATTGGTGACGCCCGGTGTGTCTTACAATGACAACATTGTCCAACAGAAAGCGAACAATTATCTGGCTTCGGTTTTTAGCGAAAAAGGACAATACGGCATTTCTTTTTTGGATATTTCCACGGGAGAATTTTTGGTTGCCCAAGGATCGGCAAGCTATATCGATAAACTGCTTCAAGGATTTAAACCCACCGAAATCATTTTAGGTAAAAAGCAGTTTAAAGATTTTCTTGAGCAATTCGGATCACAATATTATACCTACACATTAGACGAATGGCCCTATACAGGTGACTATGCCGAGGAGACCTTATTGAAGCACTTCGAGGTAAAATCCATGAAAGGCTTCGGTATCGACCGCATGCCTATTGGTATCATAGCCGCTGGTGTGGCCTTGCACTATCTGAACGAGACTGAGCACCGTAACCTGCAACATATTTCCAATATTTCGCGCATTGAGGAAGATCGTTTCATGTGGTTGGATCGTTTTACGATTCGTAATCTTGAGCTGATAGGCTCTGCCAATGACAATGCCACCACGTTAGCAGATGTGCTGGATCAAACCTCCTCACCGATGGGTTCTCGGTTATTGAAAAGATGGATCGTGATGCCCTTGAAGGATTTGAAATCCATTCAGGAAAGACTGAATGTAGTCGATTATTTCGATGTGCATCGGGAATTGCGCGACGAACTGATCCGAGAGATCAAACAAGTAGGCGATTTGGAGCGGTTGATTTCCAAGATTGGCTTACAAAAGGCCAATCCCAGAGAGATCATTCAGTTAAAGCGGTCGTTGTATGCCGTGGAAAAACTGAAATCGCTGACCAACGTGGAAGAATCCGAAGCCTTGCGCGTGATTTCAGAACAACTCAATATATGCCAGCTTATTCGCGATAAGATCGAGCGAACGGTACAGACTGAACCTCCGGTCGCGCTCAACAAAGGGAATGTGATTGCCGATGGTGTGGATGAGGAGTTGGATAAATTACGGAAAGTGGCGTTCGGAGGAAAGGATTATCTGCTCGAAATCCAACGGCGAGAATCGGAAGCCACGGGTATACCCTCGCTGAAAATAGCGTTCAATAATGTGTTTGGCTATTATTTAGAAGTGACCAATACCCACAAAGATAAAGTGCCCGAAGGCTGGATACGTAAACAGACGTTGGTGAACGCCGAGCGTTATATTACCGAAGAGCTCAAAGAGTACGAAGATCAGATTTTGGGTGCGGAGGAGAAAATTCAAGGTATAGAGAATAGGATATATGCTGAGCTGTTGTTGGATATCGCCGAATACATCAAACCGATTCAACTCAATGCACAGTTGATTGCCAAATTGGATGTTCTGCTGAATTTTGCGCTGATCGCTGAAAAAAACTACTATGTGAAACCGCAGGTCAATCATAGTAAGGTGTTGGATATCAAAGGCGGTAGACACCCCGTTATTGAGAAAAATTTACCTGTAGGCGAGGACTATATCACTAACGATACTTACCTTGACCCCGAGACACAGCAGATCATTATTATCACGGGTCCGAATATGGCAGGTAAATCAGCCTTGTTGCGGCAAACGGGATTGATTGTGCTGATGGCGCAGATGGGATGCTTTGTGCCTGCGAAAGAGGCGAACATTGGTCTTGTGGACAAAATTTTTACCCGTGTGGGTGCTTCGGATAACCTGTCTTCAGGCGAATCGACCTTTATGGTGGAAATGAATGAAACGGCCAGTATCATGAACAACTTGTCTGATCGTTCGCTGATTTTACTGGACGAGATCGGTCGAGGTACCAGCACCTACGACGGTATTTCCATCGCTTGGGCCATCGCGGAGTTTTTGCACAACCATCCGTCTGCGCAGGCGAAAACCTTATTTGCCACACACTACCATGAACTGAACGAATTGACCACTTCCATGTCTCGGATCAAGAATTATAATGTTACGGTAAAAGAGGTGGGCAATAAGGTAATCTTTTTGCGGAAACTGATGCCCGGAGGTTCGGAACACAGTTTCGGGATCCATGTCGCCAAGTTAGCTGGTATGCCTCCGAAACTGATCGCGCGTGCCAGCGAGATATTAAAACGTCTGGAGCAAGAGCGCACCGGTGGCGAGCAGATTAAGGATAGCATGCGCAAGATGCAGAAGCAGGCTTATCAATTGCAGATGTTTTCCATCGACGATCCGGTGCTTTCCAAAATTCGGGATATGCTGAACAATTTGGATGTGAATACACTCACTCCTGTGGAGGCCCTTATGAAATTAGACGAGATTCAGCGACTGCTCAAAAATTAAAACCTAAAAAACAGTTGCAGACTCGCATAGTTTGGTTGTATGTTAGTCTGCAGTTGGTTGTCCCAGTTGTACGGGATATAGTGATATGACGCTTCAAGGCCTATATACTTCTTCGTAGAGATGTGGCGCATAAAGGCAAGCCCCGCAGAGGCACGCATGGTGTTGACATTGTGGTATTTCACATTTGATGACCCATATTCATCGTCATAATAGTTTCCGTCATTATAATAGGTAATTTCCGAAAGTCCGGTTGCGGTAGATTCAAAAAATAGCGCTAGTTTCGGGTAGATAATAAAGGCATCGTTGTCAAACACCTTATAACCTGCCGTGCCACCGATGCTGTAGCTGGCTGCTGAATTGACAACTTCTGTCTGATTGTCCAACCAATATTCAAAATCCCTATCGTTGGAATTGATACGTATTTTCAACCCTAATTCATATAAAAAATTAGATGCCAAAGGCGAGGAATACATAAACCCCACCACGGGATTGGTCTTGAAGAGCGGATCGGTGCCGGTGATCGGGAATTCAGCCCCGGCATAAATGCTGAAGCCACCACGGTCTTTATAGGCCGCACGTTGTCGGACCTTTTCCAGGGCTGTTGGTTTGGCGGGTGATGCCGGCTTTTCATAGCTCTGATAGAATTCGTCAATCCGATCTGCAAACAACAGGGCAATTTCTTCCTCCTGCTCGGTTAGGTTGAAGGCGGTGGAGTGCAATAAAGCTTCTGCCTTGATCTTCAACAAGGAATCAATGGGGTGCCTTAACGGAATGTAATTAAAGTCTTTTTTGTTGTTTTGGTAAATGCTTTGGTATTTTTCTTCAATGGAATAATCCCACCGCATGACCAATATCTCATGGTAATTTTTTGCCAGGTAATCCGCGATGAGCTCCCCGCTGGATTTTTTCTCCAATAATGCACGAAAGATACGCATGCGTTGCGTAAATTCGTTTTCGCCACAAACACTTTGGATAGTAGAAAGAACCGTTTCCAATTCCGTGTAGTCGTTTTTTTGGATAAGTGGGAGCAGTCTGTCCAAGGCAATTTTGGTTATCTGTTCACAATCCTGTTGAGGTTGCTCGTCCTGTCTGGCCAGCAATAATAGAGGGAGGATAGTACAGTATATGAAGATAACGAGCTTGAGAGTCTTGGACATATTTTTCTTTCTTGAGGCCAAATTAAATAAAATATTTTGTTTATGAAAAGTTTTAGAGGTAGACCCTTACCTTTGTGCGATGATGGGGTCTGTTTTTCGATTCAAGCAATTTGAAGTGGACCAAGGTCAATGTGCGATGAAAATCAACACCGACGGCGTACTTCTTGGCGCAATGGCGCACGCTGCGCATGCTGTGCGGATTTTGGATATCGGCACGGGAACGGGCGTAATTGCCCTGATGTTGGCGCAGGCGCATCCAGACGCACACGTTGATGCGGTGGAAATAGATCCTGTAGCCGCTGCGCAGGCCAAAAGAAACTTTGCCCATTCTCCCTTTACGGACAGATTGCAGGTGCTCGAAGGTTCTTTTGCTGACTTTCGTTCGCAACAACCCTATGACCTGATCGTTTCCAATCCACCGTTTTACACCGACTCCTTGCATAATCCAGATGAACGTCGAAGATTGGCCAGGCATACCGATGATCATTTTTTTGAGCAGCTGTTTGCCTACGTTGCGGATATGTTAACGGATGACGGTGTGTTTCACTTTATCGTCCCGACGGGTCTTGCGGATTGGATAACGGAAAATCTGTTGGCATGTAACGGCCTTTTTTGTTCGGCCATCGTGAATATTTCGTCCTACGCAGATACGGCGGTGATTCGGCGGATGGTTTCGGTAAGGAAGAGGCGGGTAAAGCCCGTGCAAGAGAATTTTTTTATATATGCAGCGCAGGGCGTGCATTCCTCTTCTTACAAAGCGTGTTTGGCACCTTATTTTTTAGCGTATTGATATGAAGAAGATTGGTCTTATCTCGGATACCCACGGCTATTTGGATGATGCGGTGTTCAACTATTTTGAAAAGTGCGATGAGATTTGGCATGCCGGCGATTTTGGATCGGTAGAAATTATTGACCAATTGCAGGCTTTTAAACCCTTTAAAGGTGTGTATGGTAACATTGATGGTAAAGATGTGCGCGTGGTATGTCCTGAGCATCTGCGTTTCCGATGCGAGGAAGTGGATGTTTGGATGACGCATATTGGAGGCTATCCGGGACATTATGCCCCACAAGTTAAGCCTGATATTTTGACAAATCCGCCCAAATTGTTTATTTGCGGCCACTCACACATTCTGAAAGTGCTGTATGACCCTAAGCTGCAGTTGTTGCATCTTAATCCCGGTGCAGCAGGTAAGTACGGTTGGCACAAGGTACGGACATTGATGCGTTTTGACATCAACGGTGATAAAATTGAAAATTTAGAAGTTATAGAATTAGCGGAAAGATAGTCTTACAGACTGTCTCGTACCTCCAGCAAGAATTTTTTCAATCGTTCCAGAGAGTCGATGACACGCTGGTTTTCCTTGGCTTCCGATTTGTTGGCGCGCAAGTAATCGCGTGCCCCTTGCAAGGTATAACCCTTGTCTTTCACCAAATTGAAGATGATTTTTAAGTTGGCAATGTCATCCTGCGTGAACAGGCGATTGCCTTTTTTGTTCTTTTTGGGTTGTAGTATGTCAAATTCGCGCTCATAAAACCGGATTTGCGAGGCATTCACGCCGAACATTTCGGTGACTTCGCCCATGGTGTAATATAACTTGTTTATTTCGCGCTCTTTGTACGGCATTGTTTTATTTCTGCTTTAACAAATATACGATGTAAGTTTGATTTTTAAAATTTTTCCAAATGGGAATAATTTTTATTAACTTTTGAACCACTATTACATATGAGAGGAAAGGTTATTGTAAGTAAATTTTGGACAAATCTGTTTTCTGCCCGACAGGCAGCGGCAATTACGATCTTTCCTTTTGTTTTTCTGCTAAAGAAAGCCTACAAGCAGGATAAAATATTGCTCAATCATGAAAATATCCATATTGTGCAAGCTATGGAAATGTTGGTTTTTCCATTTTATGTATGGTATGTTGTGGAATTTTTTCTTCGCTTCTGTTATTATGGTAATTTCCGCACAGCATATCTAAACATCTGTTTTGAGAGAGAGGCCTATCGCAACGAACGCGATCTGTCCTATCTGAAGACAAGACGGTTTTGGTCCTTTTGGCGCTATCTGTAAGGCAGTACGAGAAAAGTCGGCAGTACCTGCTTCCTTCTTGCCTTCATCCTTGACCGTTAAAAGGAAGTATAGGCATAACAATACGTTTTCGAAATGGATATCCTTTTTTTTCAAGGGCAATAAGCACGTTAAAGTCTGTTAAAGAAGAAAACACAAAGGGTCTTTGTTGTAATTTTAGCGCGTAATAGCGAAAGGAATGATGAAAACAGTTCTGTTTGTTGGCTTGCTATGCTTAGTCACTTCTTTGGCATTCAGTGATCGTACGATGTTGTCATGTACCTCTTTGTATGCATGGAATACGTCGTTAGATACCTTGAAGCAGGATACACTCCGTATTGACACGGTCTTCATAAACAGAGAAATTGCTTCCCCCTTGGAAAAATTTGAAAAGAAAAAGGAAGATTATAAACAAATCTATTTTTGGGGCGATAATAAAAACATGGTCACTGTTCCTATAACCGGTGGTATCATGATCAATATTAATAAGCTCTATAATCATCTTAGCAGACGCGGAAAAGCTTCTAGGCGCATGCAACGGGTTTTTGAACGTGAATACGAGGATGATCTGGTCAATGAGATATGGAGACCGCTGGTAAAAGAGTATAGTAAGTTGCAGGGTGATACGCTCGAAAAATTCATGATTTATTACAAACCCAGTTTGGTGTTCTTGTCGGATGCCACGCCGTATGAGCGCGTGGCTTACTTGACACAAAGTTTAAAAAATTATAAGGATTCAGTTTCCATTATCTTGGAGAGGCTCAAGCTTCCAGAAATGCCATAGAACTGAAAGAGCTGCATTACCCTTTCATTTTCTACATGGGGATGTACACCAGGTGTTTTGTTTCAAAGAACTCTTCTTTAAAATAACTCGACAGTGGATAAACTTCTGCTTTCAACCGGGCTTCTTTGAGCTCCTCTTTTAGGTCGCCTCCTTTCAGGTAGAGGATACCGTTAGGAATGCCGTTTTTATCTTTTTTTTCAAACTTGTGGCGCACCCATGGCACAAATTCGCTCAAACGGGTTACGGCGCGCGATACCACAAAGTCGTATGTATAGTCTAATTGCTCCGCGCGAATATGATCGGCCTCTACATTTTCCACTCCGATGGCCTGCGCGATTTCGCGAACAACTTTTATTTTTTTGCCAATGGAATCGACCAGGTGGAATTGGACATGGGGAAACAAAATAGCTAAGGGAATACCCGGAAAACCACCTCCAGTGCCGACATCGAGCATGCGTGTTCCTCGCGTCAATTCGGTCACAAATTTGGCAATTCCTAAGGAGTGCAGGATATGGTGGAGGTATAGGCTCTCGATGTCTTTTCGGGAAACCACATTGATTTGACTATTCCAGAACGAATACAGGTCGCCCAACTGCGCAAACTGTTCGCGTTGTGTTTCCGTTAATTTCGGAAAGTAGTTGTATATGATGTCAACTGTCGGATTCATGGTGCTGTTTTATTGTGTATCTACCGAACGGTGGATGGTGTTCTACCAGGTGATTCTTTTTTTACGTCGGTTAAACAAGCCGTTGATGCAAATATAAAAATAGTAAAACAGATCCAGCAAGGGCAGCCACCATAAAAGGTCTTTTACGGCCAGTTTTTTATAAATATAACTAAATACGATGAGCTGGCTGATTAATCGTAATCCATATACACTCACTGGGATATACCAAAGTGTCGGATAGAGCGCCAAGCATATAAATAGACTGACATAAAACAATAAGGCTGAAACCAATTGTGTGGCTAACATCCGTTTATGTTTACTTTTATACAGTACCGATGCTCCGGCGTGTCTTGCTTTTTGTTTATAGTAACTTTTCCAAGTTGTTTTTGGCAGGGAATGAACGTGTGCATCAGGATGTATGGCGATTGTTGCATTTGTCTTGGTTGCGTTATGGTTAACAAATAAGTCGTCATCGCCAGATCGGATGTGCATGTGCTTGTTGAACCCCTTGCCCTTAAAAAACAAGCTTTTGGTGTATGCCAGATTGCGGCCCACCCCCATGTAAGCATCTTTCTTTAGGGCATACGAGAGGTAGCTCATGGCGGTATGTGCCGTCTCGAAACGGATCAGTCGGTTTAAAAAACCCTTGTGCTTGAAATAGGGTGAATAGCCTAAGACGATTTCTTTTCCGAGAGCAAAAGCACCGGCCATTTCCGCCAACCAGTGGGGAGAATTGGGTTGACAGTCGGCATCGGTGAAAACAAGGTGTTCATATTTTGCCCCTTTGATACCCAGTGTAAGCGCGAATTTCTTCGTGTGTTTCAGTTGCACGTGCTCTTTAATGTCAACAATCTTCAACTTATCACCATATGTAGAGGCAAAATCCTTCAATATCCAAGGTGTGTCGTCATCAGAACAGTCATTCACCACGATCACTTCAAAAGTCGGATAATGCTGTTCCATGATGGACGGAAGAAATGCTTGCAGGTTTTCCTGCTCGTTATGTGCGCAGATAATCACACTTACCGGTGGCTGGTGATCCTCACGACGCGAAGATTTCGCGCGATAGCCGGCCAATTTCCCGTAGACAAAAAAGATGTAGTACCATTGCATTAGCAAAAGTACGCCTAATATTCCCAAAGGAATATAGGGGAGAAGAGGGGCAATTAGCTCGATATCCATCATAAGAAGGCTCAAAGATAAGGTGTTCTATGTAGATATAGCTCAAAAACCGTCAAGATTTATCAAGATTTTGCTTTGCGCTCGTTTCCTGCTGATTTTTGTTCTATTTTTGCGGAGGTTTTGCCGATAGGGTAGGAGAGACCTCCAAGTACGCAAGAAACAGTACAGATATACATGAAATTTACGCTTCAAGCACAAGATAGAGGATCAAAGGCCCGCGCCGGGATATTAAAAACGGCTCACGGAGATATTCAAACACCTATTTTTATGCCCGTTGGTACGGCAGGAACGGTAAAGGCTGTCCATCAGCACGAATTGGTGAAGGATATACAGGCACAGATTATTTTAGGTAATACCTATCATTTGTACCTTCGCCCGGGATTGGACGTGCTGCATAAGGCCGGAGGGTTGCACAAGTTCAACCATTGGGATCGGCCGATTTTGACTGATTCAGGTGGTTATCAGGTCTACTCTTTGACCGAAGTGCGGAAAATCCGGGAGGAAGGGGTGACGTTTCGTTCGCATATTGATGGATCTAAGCACTTGTTTACGCCGGAAAACGTGATGGATACGCAGCGCGTCATTGGCGCAGATATCATCATGGCTTTTGACGAGTGTACGCCTTACCCTTGCGAATACAGCTATGCCCGAAAATCGTTGGACATGACGCACCGCTGGCTACAACGTTGTGTAGATCGCTTTGATCGTACTGAACCGCTGTATGGCTATGAACAAACGCTTTTTCCGATTGTGCAGGGATCGGTATATAAGGACCTGCGTGAAAAATCGGCGGAGGTGATTGCTTCTTTTGGAAGAGATGGCAATGCTATTGGTGGTCTTTCGGTGGGCGAGCCGGCAGAAGAGATGTACGCCATGACGGAGGTGGTGACTAATATTTTGCCACAAGACAAACCTCGGTATCTGATGGGGGTCGGAACGCCAGTCAATATTTTGGAAAACATCGCGTTGGGCATTGACATGTTTGACTGTGTGATGCCTACGCGCAATGCCCGCAATGGCATGTTGTTTACGCGTAACGGTATCATCAACATCAAGAACGAAAAATGGAAGGATGATTTTTCACCTATTGAGGCCGAAAGCGATTTGTTGGTGGATCAGTTGCATTCGAAAGCGTATTTGCGCCATTTGATTCGTTCGCAGGAGATTTTGGGCGCGCAACTTGCGTCTTTACACAACCTGCATTTTTAC
>JBEBRE010000079.1:0-14395 GCA_040394995.1 Sphingobacterium wenxiniae | reverse complement strand
AGTGGCTTTTTTATTGATTTTTTCCGTGATAAATCCTATTTTGTGTTCATCTATTTTTTTCATGTCAAAATACGTATTCAAGGAAGTTCTGTGAGAGTATATTTTAAATTATGTATCGTTAGTGCTGTTGTTGGTTTTATGTCCTGTTCATCGCCGGAAGCCAAGCAGCAGAAAATTGAAAAAAAGCAAAGTGAACGGGATAGCATCTCCCTCATTTATAACCCTGAGGAAGCAGATCAGGAAATAGACAATTTCATGCAAAATCTGCATCATAAAGCAGCGTTTAATGGGAATGTGCTCGTTGCAAAAAAAGGAAAGATTATCTATCAGAATACATTTGGCTGGGCAGATTATTTAAAAAAGGATAGTTTAAAAATTGATTCTAAATTTGAGTTGGCCTCCGTTTCCAAGCCGTTGACTGCTTTGGGCATATTGAAGCTCGTGGAGGAAGAGAAACTAAAACTAGACCAAACAGTCAACGATTTTTTTCCCGACTTTCCCTATCCCGGCATCAGCATTCGGATGCTTTTAACACATAGAAGTGGTTTGCCAAATTATGTTTATTTTGCTGAAACCGTTTGGCCGGACAGAAAAAAGGGCATGAGCAATATGGATGCCATCAACCTTTTGATTGAACACAAGCCGAATCGATACGGCACGCCGGACGGCCGCTTTCATTACAACAACTCCAATTATATGGTGCTTGCAGGCATTATAGAGAAAGTGACGGGGCAAGATTTTGCCGTGTTTATGAAAGAGAATATATTTCAACCAGCTGGGATGAAAAACACTGCTGTGCTGTCAAAAGCGGTATATGATAAAATTCCCACGGATGTGATTGGACACGATAAGGTCTGGCGTAGATCTGTCGTTCAAAACTATTTGGATGGCCCTGTCGGTGACAAGGGGATTTACAGCACCGTTCAGGACCTCTTTTTGTTGGATATTGCGCTCAAAGAAGGACGCGTTATTGATAAGACCTTGTTGGACTCGGCTTATGTGCCGCGGAACGATGCCAAGCGAAATCTTTTCAGCTACGGGTACGGCTGGCGAACATTTTCGCCCAAAGAAGCACAGATCGTCTACCATACCGGTTGGTGGCACGGTTTTCGCAATTTGTATGTGCGGGATCTAACTGATGATATTACTATTGTTTTGCTTTCGAACATGGCAAACGGCAGCTTGGTAAAGCTGGATGACTTGTATAAAATTTTAAAAATGCCTATTTTGAGGCAAAATGCATATAATGCAAATGGTGATTTTGTAATTAACTGACTTAGATATGATTTTATGAAAAAAACATTGATACTTGGCGCGAGTACGAATCCGGCCCGATATGCTTATTTAGTGGCTAATAAATTGGTTCGTAAAGGCTATCCGATTGTGAACGTCGGCCGAAAAACAGGACAAGTGGCGGGAGCAGATATCGAATCAGCGGACACCGGTGAGGTGTATACGGATATCGATACTATCACGATCTATGTTGCCCCTCAAAATCAATCTGTTTACTACGATTACATTTTGCAAACCAACCCTAAACGGGTAATATTTAATCCCGGTGCAGAAAATCCGGAGCTTAAAGAAAAGCTGGAGAGCGCAGGAATAGAAACCGTAGAGGCCTGTACTTTGGTGATGCTGAATACGGGACAATATTAAATCGTTCTATTTTTTAGCCTATTGTGTGAATGGTAGGCTAAAAAATGGACAATCGATTGTGTTGCCTTTCGAAAACGTTATAGTGCCATACGGCTTTTTTTCTGATTTGCAGGCCGGAACGAAAAACACTATCTTCGATAGAAAGATAAATCTAAAATGATGCAAATCAGACACTTTCTTACATTCTCTCTTATACTTTTATTTGGGCTGTCCGTAGCACAGCCCCGCCAAAAGCTAGCTTTAACACAGGATTTCGTTGAGGCACAATTGCGCAGCGCTGCTAAGCAGATTAACATATTGGCAGAAGCGACACCTGATGATAAGTTTCCGAAAACATTTGAAAAAGGCGAACAGAAATTTTCCAATTCTTCGTGGTGGTGTTCTGGTTTTTACCCGGGTACACTGCTGTATTTATACGAAGGTACAGGAGACGCGACACTGTTAGAATTAGCCAAACAAAAGCTCAAACATTTAGAGCGGGAAAAACACAATACAGGTACGCATGACTTGGGATTCATGCTGTTCTGCAGCTTTGGCAATGCGTTGCGTCTGACAGGTGACTCCGTTGCTTACAAGGACATTTTGATCACCGGCGCAAATGCGCTGGCTTCCCGCTACCACGATAAACCCAAGGCCATTAAATCATGGGATTGGGGATCGTGGCATTATGCCGTGATTATAGACAATATGATGAACTTGGAGTTTCTGATCCAAGCGTCCAAAATATCGGGTGATCCCAGGTTTCGTGAAATTGCGAAGACACATGCGCATACGACCATGAAAAATCATTTTAGGAAGGACTACAGCAGTTACCATGTGGTCGATTATGACGAGCAAACGGGCAATGTCCTTGCAAAAAAGACCCATCAAGGTGCTTTTGACGAATCGGCTTGGGCAAGAGGACAGGGATGGGGATTGTATGGCTATACCATGATGTATCGGGAGACGGGTGACAAAAAATACCTGAAACAAGCCCGTCATATTGCACAATTTATTTTGAATCATCCCAGCTTGCCTTCTGACCTGATTCCATATTGGGACTTTAACAAGGACGATATTCCTGTGGATAATAAAATGTACCCCAATAAGGATTTGCGGGATGTGTCTGCCGCGGCATTAAACGCCAGCGCGCTTTTGGAGCTGTCACAATACACTAAGGGCAAAGAAGCAACGACATACTTATCTACAGCAGAAACCATCCTGACCAATCTGTCAAAAACACCATACAAAGCAGCGTCGGGTGAAAATGGAGGATATATTTTGAAACATAGCGTGGGCGCTCTACCCCTGAATTCGGAAGTAGATGTGCCACTGACCTATGCAGATTATTATTATGTGGAGGCGTTGGTTCGTTACCAAAGATTGTTAAAAGGCGAACCTCTTATAAAGTAATTTGCCAGATGAAATTTTTAGTTCGAACAATTTTCGCCCTGCTGTTGCCGCAGTTGTTGCAGGCGCAAACAGGAGGACAGGTTTTTCAAGTGGAGAAATTGGGAAAAACCATTTATGAAGGTGTCTTCACAGGAAATGGTCTGTTGGGATCCATGACCTATGTGAAATCGGAGAATAGTGCTCGCATCGACGTGGGCAGAACCGATGTGTATGACCATCGGAAAAACGATACGTCGGCCTTGTTTGATAAGGCGCGATTGCCCATAGGCCATTTTGAGCTGATCTTTCCTGAAAAAATAAGCGTAGCTTCCGGCCAGATAGATTATGGTCAGGCCGAGGCATGGGCTTCTTTTGCGTTGCCACAAGGAACATCCCGCATCCGAACGTTGACGCTTGCCGAGCAGAATATAATTTATATCGAAGTGTTGCACCAAGGCTCGATAGCACCAACAGTATCTTGGGTGCCGGAAAAAGCGCAGAGTACGCGTATGCAGTTTGCGCATGCCCAAAAACCGGAATCCTATCCGGATAATCCGATAGGCTATCCTTTGGAGGAAGGGGGTGTAAAAGGCTATGTGCAACCCCTGTTGGCAGGAGGTGGGTATGCAGTAGCCTATAGAAGATTTACCGAAAAGGGCAAAGATATCTATATCGTTACGGCAGCGTATGCCCAGGATTCGGATGCATACATCGCACGAGCCGTGCAAACGGTAAATGCATTTGAACTTTATGCCGTGCCACAACAAATAAAGCAACACCGTGATTGGTGGAAAGCGTATTATCAGCATTCTACCTTGTCCATACCGGATAGCAAATTCCAGGCATTTTATAACATGCAACTGTATAAGTTGGCCTGCGCTACCCGTTCGGATAAACCTGCCATTGATTTACAAGGCCCGTGGACAGCCAAAACACCTTGGCCGGCTTATTGGCATAACCTGAATATCCAATTGACATACGCGCCAACGTTTGCCTCCAATCATTTAGAAATAACCCATTCGTTAATCGCCATGATCGACCGAAACAGAGATCATCTTATCAATAACGTCCCAGAGCCTTATCGATATAATAGTGCGGCTATCGGTCGCAGTGCTGCACCGGATATGGTGAGTCCGGTATATTTACAAAAGGGCGTAGCAGGCGAAGCTTGGGAAGATGGACACAAGGAGCTTGGCAACCTGACCTGGATGTTGCACAGCTACTATCAATATTACAGGCATTCCATGGACCAGAAAGTATATGATCGTTTGTTCCCCTTGTTGAAGCGGGCCATCAACTATTACATACACCTATTGGATAAAGATGCGCAGAGCAAATACCATATTTCGGTGAAAACGTACTCGCCGGAATACAGCAAGGGATATGCATATGATACGAACTATGATCTTTCTATTTTGAAATGGGGACTGACTGCACTTATCGATATGGACAATGAACGTGGCGGCAAAGACGCGCTGCACGCTACATGGATGAATATCCGGGATAACCTGCGCCCTTATCCCCAAAATGCGGATGGCTATATGATTGCACACGACGTCCCTTATGCCGAATCGCACCGACACTATTCGCACCTCATGATGATTTATCCTTTCTATGACGTGAATTGGGATCAATTGGAGAATCGGGATTTGATCGAACGTTCCATTGCGCATTGGCAAAGCAAAAAAAATCTGTTGCAAGGGTACTCGTTTTCAGGAGTGGCCTCCATGTACGCCATGATGGGAAAAGGCAATCAAGCTTTGGAAGCCTTGAACACCTTATTGGACAAATATGTCAAACCCAATACCTTGTATGCGGAAACTGGGCCGGTAATCGAAACCCCATTGGCCGCCATGGCCAGCATACAGGAAATGGTGCTGCAATATTGGAACGGCACGGTTCGGGTCTTTCCGGCGGTGCCTGTTTCTTGGAAAAATGTTTCGTTCGAACACTTTCTGACTGATGGTGCTTTCCTCGTATCGGGTGAATACAAGGAAGGCAAGACACGTGACATCACGATCAAGAGCCAGCATGCCGGTAGCATCAAAGTGCAATACGGTGCTGGCAAAGCTAAAATTGTTATTCAGGGAAAGGGAAAAATTCTTCAAGATACAGTTGGTGTTGCCACACTTTATTTGGAAAAGGGGAGCGTGGCAAAGTTTGCTATTGTAGACTAAAATATGATGCATCGTATGAGAAACATCAAACAATTTTATATTATTCTGGGGTTACTGCTTTGGAGCATTCAGGTAACAGTGTTGTTGGCTCAAGGACAGGGGATATTGCAGCATAAGCTAGATGATAAGGTCCTGGATGCTATTGTGTCGGACATCCAGACATGGCGGGCACAAAAATCCGAAACATGGAAGCAAACCATCGCCGAACTTCCGGAAGCGGAACAGCACAATATCCTGAAGACGGCGGAGGAAGCAAATGCTTTTGCGTGGCCGTCCCTTTTAGCGAGCCAATACATGGAATATAAACTAAATGGGAACCGAACGAACTATGAGCGCGTAGTCAATAAACGTAGAGACATGCTTTCTCGACTGGTATTGGGGGAGTTGGTGGAGAAGGAAAGGCGTTTCATCCCTCAAATTGCAAATGGGTTATGGTTAATGCTCGAAGAAAGTACGTGGGTGAGCCCTGCCCATATTGTCGTACAAAAATCAGGAGCAGGGCTTCCCGATCCAACAGACAGCTATATTGACTTGGGGGCTGGAAGGGTGGCGGCAGATCTGGCCACTGTTTATCTCTTGCTGAAAGAAGATTTGGACGGCTTTTCACCCCAGATATCCAAAAAGCTGTACAAGGAATTGGAGAAACGCATATTGATTCCTTATCTGGAAAGAGATGATTTTTGGTGGATGAATCTTAAAAAAGGGACTTTAGTGAATAATTGGAACATATGGATCAATACCAATGTGCTCAAAACAGCCCTGTTAGTAGATGCAGATGGGGAACGATTGAAAAAGGTGTTGCATAAAATCATGCAAAGTGCAGATAAATTCGTGGATTATTATCCCGAGGATGGTGCCTGTGAAGAAGGGCCTTCTTATTGGGGGCATGCCGCGGGCGAATTGGGGCAAATGCTTTATTGGCTGACGGATGTTTCCAAAGGGGGTGTTTCATTTGCCGGAGAAGAAAAGATGAGGCGCATGGGCGAGTATATTCTGAACACACATATTACCCAAAACCGCTTTCTGAATTTTGCAGATGCCGAAGCCATCCAAATTCCTTACCCTACTAAAGTATGGACCTTTGGTGAATTATTTGGTGATGAGCGATTGAAATCTTTTGCCGTCTACCTGAATAGATTGCAGTCCAAAACGCTCCCTTTGGGTTCTGTTCAAGATTTTCTGCTTGCGGCAACGGCTTATCCGGCCCTAACCGATAAACGGGAGATTGACGTTATGAAACCACAGGATCATTACTACGAAAGCCTCCAAATGGCTACGCTCAGAAGCCTTCATCCGAAAGGCGATTTGTTTTTTGCGGCGATAGGCGGACACAATGGCGTGAGCCACAACCACAATGATGTGGGCAGTTTTATGCTGTATCTGGATACCATGCCGATTTTTATCGATGCCGGCGTGGGGACGTATACGCGAGAAACGTTTAGCGCGAGGCGGTATTCGTTGTGGAACATGCAGTCGCAATGGCATAACCTGCCCATTATCAATGGTGTGCAACAGAAGGATGGAAAATCTTTTAAAGCCAGAAATGTGAAGTTGACTAAACAGCGCAATGCCTATACATATGAGGTGGATATCAGTGAAGCGTATCCTGAAGAGGCGCAGGTGAAAAGTTGGAAGCGTTCTTTTGATTTTTTGCCAAAAACCAATAGGCTGCGTATCACAGAGCATTTTGAGTTATCGGAATGGAAGCAAGCCAGTGAAATTGTACTGCTGACACCTATACGTCCGATCGTTAAAAAGGCTGCAGTGTATTTGCCCCTAGCAGATGGAAGACAGGTCATCGTCGCTTTTGATGAAAGCCAATTAGCACTTGGTATAGAAGATAAAATATTGGAAGACCCACGTATCGCTAGGGTTTGGGGAAAACAGCTTTACCGGATAAAACTGATGACAAAAGAGAAAGACCGCAAGGGTAGTGTCCGTTATAACGTGAGCATAAGGGAAACAAGGTAGGTAAAATGTAGATTCCTGTAAAAAAAGAGTGACTAAAAGATTTTTTTAAAAAAAATTGACATGCACCCGTTTGACAAAGAAAGACGACAATCGGGTGAATCCATTTCCTTGTTTTTTATTTATATTTTTAATCAAATGGAAGATAAAACGGTCATACAGACCATATAAAATGCACATGAAAAGAAGATCATTGTTTAAGTTCCTAGCAACAGGAGGTGTCAGCGCCCTGTTTTCTCCCGCCTTTGGAAGGGAAATTGGCCATGACAGAGATTTCTTTGCAGTAAAGCAAGGAATAGATGACCGAGCTTATTGGGTGCAGGTCATCAGCCGTATCGCCGATCCTATATTGGAAAATAGCAGCAAGCAACAATTTCGCCGAAATATGCCCATGGAGGTAAGCCCTACTTTTGACAAACGAGACCCGGGCGTAGGCTATTTGGAAGCGTTTGGCCGGCTCTTGGCCGGTATGGCGCCTTGGCTGGCCTTGCCGGATGATAGTACGGCGGAAGGCAAGTTGCGTAAGAAATTTCGGGAGCAAGCGCTGTTGGGTATTCAATATGGCGTGGATCCGCAGTCGCCCGATTATTTCACTTGGCGCGGGCCATCCACACAAACGCTCGTAGATGCCGCCCATTTGGCACAGGCATTTCTCCGAGCGCCTAAGGCGTTATGGGAACCGTTATCTGACCTCACGAAGCAAAGAATTGTTGAAGAGTTTAAGTTTCTCCGACGGATTAAACCCAACGAAAGCAATTGGCTGCTGTTTGCCGCCATGACCGAGACGTTTCTCTACAACATTGGAGAGGAATGTGTGCGGGAAAGAATAGACTATGCCGTCAACAAATTCGATCAGGAATGGTATGTAGGCGATGGATGGTACAGTGACGGGGCGAGATTCAGTTTTGACTATTACAATGGTTATGTGATACACTGCATGCAAGTAGAATCGTTGCGGCACAACATCACTGCCGGGGAGCATTATAAAGAAATGTATGATCGGGCGTATAAGCGCATGCAACGTTATGCGCACCATTTGGAGCGGATGATTTCACCCGAGGGCTATTATGTAGTGGTCGGAAGATCGTCCACTTATCGCAATGCAGCGTTTCAACCTTTGGCCTCCGTGGTGCTTGACGGGAAACTACCTGAAGATATCAGCAAAGGACAGGTACGTGCAGCGTTGACCGCAGTGTTGCGCCACATTTACGCAGACAAAACATTTGATTCATCGGGTTGGTTGAGCATGGGCGTGGTAGGGGATGCACAAACCAATTTGGCAGACTATTATACCAATGCAGGGTCGATGTATGTGGCGTCGTTGTCCTTTTTGCCTCTGGGTCTTCCGGCTAACGACGAATTTTGGACTTGCCCACCGGAAAAATGGACTTCGCAGAAGGTGTTTGCCGGCGAAAAGTTTCCAAAAGACTATTATGTAACGTATTAATTTCAATCAAAAATAATGAAAGTAAAGAAAATTATTGCCGCAGTTATCATGATGGGAAGCGTATGCTACCATGCTGACGCACAACAGAAGAATTTAAAACTGACAGAGGGCTTTGTCACGCAACAACTCAATGATGCGGCCAAGCAACTGAAATATTTGGAATCGCAAATAAAGGAATCGGATATTCCAACCACTTTTAAAGATGGTAAGCACGTCAATTGGGGAACATCATGGTGGTGTTCGGGATTTTATCCAGGTACAGCACTGTATTTATACGAAGCCACAGGCGATAAAGCACTGTTAGATATTGCCAAGAACAAATTGAAATATCTGGAAAAGGAAAAGAACAATAAAGGTACACACGATTTAGGTTTCATGCTGTTCTGCAGTTTCGGTAATGCCCTACGTTTAACGGGTGATTCCGCCACATACAAACCGGTGCTGGCCACAGGTGCCGCATCGCTAGCTTCCCGCTACAGGGAATCAACCAAAACCATTCGCTCTTGGGATGGTGGCAAAAATTGGGATGGCCAACCTTGGACTTATCCGGTCATCATCGACAACATGATGAATCTGGAATTTTTAACGCAGGCGTCAAAAATGACTGGTGATCCTACTTTTGCACAGATTGCCAAAACACACGCCAATACGACCATAAAGAATCATTTTCGCAAGAACTACAGTTCCTATCATGTGGTAGACTACAATCCGGAGGATGGATCAGTGATTGCGAAAAAAACCGCTCAGGGGGCTTTCGACGAATCTTCGTGGGCAAGGGGGCAGGCTTGGGCTCTGTACGGATATACCATGATGTATCGGGAGACGAAAGACAAGGCCTATCTGAAACAGGCGAGGGGCATTGCCAAGTTTTACCTGAATCACCCCAACCTGCCTGCTGACTTGGTGCCCTATTGGGATTTTGACCAAAATCAGCTGACACCGGACAGCAAATATTATGCACAGAAGGATCTGCGCGATGTGTCTACGGCAAGCGTGGTGGCTTCGGCCTTGCTCGAATTAAGTTTATATACAAAAAGGAAAGAGCGCAAGAACTATATTGCAAAAGCAGAACAAATGTTAGCGTCGATTTCGCGTGAACCCTACAAAGCAGCGTATCAAGATAATGGTGGCTATATATTAAAGCATAGCGTAGGCTCTATTCCGCATAAGACGGAAGTAGATGTGCCGTTGACCTATGCCGATTATTATTATGTAGAGGCGTTGGTGCGTTATGGTCGGATGTTAAAGGGAGAGACCGTTATTAAACAGTAACGGGATTGGCAGATTGGTGATCGCACGACAGATGATGAATCTATGTAATTTTCTTGTTTAAAACGAAAGAAAAGGAAATCCTTTCTGTTTTCCCGTTATGTATAAACGGAAATATTTTTAAATTTGAAATGAACACCCCCGTTTTAAAGGGGATTAAAAATGGGGATATACAAAACGATGAAGCAGAAAGGATTATTTATAGTGCTGTTTTTGTTTGCCCAACTGCTATATGCACAAGATAAACAAATACGACTACCTGTATTCTTAACGATCCATGAGATGAATGATTCTACAAAAATTTTGGGAAAATCATTTCCTGACAAAGGCAAGTTGATGCTTGTTTTTTACGATCCGGGGTGTGGGCATTGTCAAGAATTGGGAGCGTCTATAGACAAAAATCTCAAAGAATTTTCCAAAACACCTATATTCTTTATCACGATGTATGAAAAAGGATTAGTGAACGGTTATATTAATATGTTTGCGAAGGGACTAAAGGGAAAAAAGAATGTTACCTTTTGGCATGACCCGGGTGTTGAGTTTATCGAAAAATTGAACCCTAAGAATTATCCGGCAACCTATATATTCGATTTGGAAAGCAAGAAACTGATCAAAGATTTTCAAGGTGAAAACGATGCTAAAAAGATATTGCCCTATTTGAACAAATAGGCAAAGATGATGAATTTTGAGCTTCTGAAACTGTCATGTTGAGCGTAGTCGAAATATGACAATGCTGATGATTCTTGTTCATCATGCCCAATAGGTATATTTTATATTATTGAGCAGTCGATAAGAGCTTTTCCAGCATAGTGACACTGATTTGGTCTACGTTAATAGCCGAATTAGAAAGGACAACTATAGCTGTTTTTGTGTCGGGAGATATGCCGATAAAAGAACGGCTTCCACCGGTGCCGCCGTTGTGCCAAAAATAAATGCCTTCGTCTACTAAATTCATATGCCAAGCAAGCCCGATATCGGTGTTGTCGGGTGTGAAGAAGGTGAATTGTCGGGTTAATCCCATAGCATTTTGCAGGTCGTTTAATGGCATTTTAAATTGCTCCACCGCAAATAACATGAGATCTTTTACAGTTGATTTTATACCGCCTGCAGCCAATAAGGATTGAAAGTTCCATGCGATGGTTTCCTCTCCCTTGTCGTTATATACCTTCACCATGTGGTGCTTTTTGGGGTCGGGTTTATCGGTGGTGTTAATCATTTGCAAAGGGGAGAGTACCGTCTCCTGCAATGACTGCATAAAAGGCTTTTTAGTGATATTCGCTATTATTTGACCCAGCAAGCCATAACCTAAATTGCTGTAGGCGTAGCTTTCTCCGACTTCTTTTGTTGCTTTGTACGCTTTGAGATACGTGTACAACGCTGCAATGTCATAGTCTGCATACGGATCATTCGGATTAAAACCCGGTGTGGTTTCGATATTGTCGGGTAGCCTTGGCAGGCCGGAGGTATGGTTGGCCAGGCTTTTGAAGGTTATTTTCTGTATGTCTGGGTTGGAAGCGACAGAATCGGGCAAGAATTTTGAGATGGAATCATCCAATTGGATGATGTTTTTGGTCACCAAATCAGCCAAAAGCGTAGCGGTTAACACTTTGGTGATTGACCCGATTTCATATAAGGTATCCTCGGTGGGCAAGATTCCATTGCCTTTTTCTGTTTCGCCATAGAAATATGTTTTATAGGCATTGTTGTGGAAAATACCAATGGCCAACGACTGTGCATTGCCTTTCTTTACATACGTGTTTGCCACGGAATCGATGAAGAAATCCACGGGTGATGTTTTTTCGGCTTGGCTGATCACTTCTTCCTTGTCAGCTATCTTTTGAGTGGATTTTTCAGACGGTTTAAAGAGTAGCGCGTCAAAATGATACGTGCTATCGAGCATCAAGTGTGCTTCTATGAAGTTGCTCGGAAACTCCAACAGGTAGATGCCCGTTTTGCCACGGAAATCCAACGTTTCCACGTTCTTTATCTTTCCCAGCTGATACAGATTATGAAGCGCAAGTTCAAATTGAGGCTTGGTTACCGCATCCTTAAACTTTTCGGATGCCAGGCTGTAAATCGAATCTGTCATTTGGGTATTAATGAAAAATTCGATCCGGTTGAAAATCGCTCTATTGATTAATTCTTCCTTGGTTTGCGCAAAAACAGAAATGGCAAATAATAGGTATAAAACCGTGCTAACTATCCGACTCATAGCCACAAAATTACATAACAATTATGGATAAGGCAATTTTCGCTCTAATTTTGAAGCCTGCTCCGGTTTTTCGGGAAGACTCTAATATCAATCCCTTTTGTCGTGGGAATGATAAAAAGGGGTATTATCCTCGATTAAACAACTATCTATATCCTCCAGAAAATTTGCTTGATCCGGAAAAGGCTTATATTTTAGACAGGAGGTAAAAAAATAAGACTTAAGCCGGGGAGACTTAAGTCTTATCAAACTAACCAATTATTAACCTAAATTATGAATGCTAATACTAAATCAATTGCTATACCAAAAATCGTTTCCACTTATTTTCTTAACTTTTTTTAACAAAAAATTATTGAAATTCGTGATATATGCAGCAACGGTTAAAGCTGTCATATCAATTGTCCCTTATCAAGACCAGGGCGAAGGTCATTTTAAATGGCTTATATTTGCATTTTTTTAGCAGGGCTGTACTATTTACCGAACATCCCTGCTATACTGTCTAAAATATTGCCTTTTGTTTGGTTATTGTTGTCTTGCTTGAAAAAATCTCCGGCAAGCCCTCCTAGCATATCGGTAAGGCTGGATTCCTGCGCTGGCTTTTGTGCCGAAGACCCACCACCGAAAATACTTCCGATTAAACCGCCTAATCCGCCACTTGATTGTTGCCCGCCACCTGAAAGAACGGATCCGATCAGATCGCCGATACCACCGCCTGAACTTTGTTTTTGTTGTCCCAAATATCCCATGACCAATGGTGCCAATGTCGCTAAAACACCGCTAATCTGTGAAGAGTTAAGACCGGATTTGTCTGCTAGGTTATGGGTCACTGTTTCGGTGTTCTTCCCAAAGATATGGTTGACAATCTTGTTGCCATCATCCGACCCACCTTGACCTAAAAGATCGCCTATGCTATCCAAAATGCCACCACTACTGTGTTGATCCAATGCTTTATTGATGTTTTCGGCTTGGCCTTTGTTTTTCGCATTATAATTTAATGCAGCAATCATTAACGGAACAGCTGCCGCAACAATCCATTTTGCTTTGCTTTCACTAACACCCAATGTCTTGGAGATGGCAGAAATGGCTTTTGAGCCGATGCCTCCTGTGATTAAATCTGTTATGTTCATCTTCTTTGTTGTTAAATAATTTCGATTTGAATATAACAAATTAACTGCCTATTTCCTATTTTTACTATTTTAGGAATAAATTTTGACCATTTATTTTTATGAACTGTAGAATAATAGCTATATATATCCTCAAGGTCATGCTGGTTGCACTCGTGTTCTTGTCCTGTCAACAAGAAAAAAGAACAGACTCTCCATCCAACATGAAAAAGGAAAAATTAACATTGGATCAACAGACAGCACAGTTGATCTTTGCCTTGCCAACACATTGTCTAACGATTGAATATCCCAATAAATTAGGGCAGGTATTGGGTGGCGATACAGATCTGAAAACGCCTAAGTCCCTTCGTCCGATTTTTTACGGTTGTTTCGATTGGCATTCTTCGGTCCATGGGTACTGGTCTATTATCAAGCTGTTAAAAGACTATCCCGAACTGGATGCGAATGGTAAGATGAGAGAAGTGCTAAAATCGCATATTACTGCGTCCAATTTAGCGGTGGAAATGGCTTTTTTTAACGACGAGAACAACTTGGGTTTTGAACGTACATATGGTTGGGCATGGTTGTTTAAGCTGCAGCAAGAATTGAAATCCTGGCATGATCCGGATGCTAAACGATGGGCCGGCGTATTGCAACCCTTGGTTGATCTCTTGTCTGAGCGCACGCAGGTCTATTTGTCCAAATTAGTGTATCCCATCCGGACGGGGCAGCACGATAATACTGCTTTCAGCCTCTCGCTGATGTTTGATTACGCACAAGCAACTGGTGATATGAACTTGTTGAACGCGATAAAAGCAAATGCGATTCGGTTTTACGAAGCAGACAGGAACTGCAATTTGTCTTATGAGCCCAGTGGTTATGATTTTCTTTCTCCTTGTTTGGAAGAGGCGAAACTTATGGGCAAGGTCATGCCTAAGGATGAATATAAGAACTGGCTTTTAAATTTTTTGCCCACATTGTTTGACGAAGAAATCAACGAATTGCAACCAGCAATAGTGAGTGATCGGACAGATGGCAAATTGGTGCATCTTGATGGACTGAACTTCAGCCGTGCTAATTGCCTATTTGGAATTGTGGAAACACTGCCCGAATTGGGAAGCATATTAATTCCTTTGGCGAATGAACATATCAACTTCTCATTAAAAAATATTTCCAATGACGATTATATGGGAAG
>JBEBRE010000078.1:0-14458 GCA_040394995.1 Sphingobacterium wenxiniae | reverse complement strand
AGATGTTAGACACAAGATATGAGATGTTAGATTGGAGAGTTTTCATGATTTAATCTGCTCAAAAAGCCGTAGATCATCTTCTGGATTTCTACCACCTGGACACATAACAAATCAGCTTTATCTTCTTCTATTAATTTCAACTTTTTAGAGATGATAATCTGCGTCTGCAATTCGTAAGAAGAGCCTTTAGCTATTCCTAAAAAATGAATAAATTCTTTTCTTGAATTTCGCCCTGCTCCTTCTGCTATATTTGAAGCAATGGAAACCACTGAACGTTTTATCTGAGAAGACAAACCAAAACTCTCATCCGATGGAAAAGTAGCAACGCCCTCATATACTTCTGTACACAAGTCAATTGCTTTTACCCAAATCTTTAACTCCGTTAAGTTATGCATAGCCTATCTCTTATGTCTAATGTCTTGTGTCTTATGTCTAATATCTCTACTAATTCCGCAACGCTTTCCCTTTCGTCAACATATATTGAATGCGCTCCAACGTCTTGCGCTCGGCGCATAGTTCCAAAAAAGCCTGACGTTCCATATCCAGCAAGTACTGCTCGGACACTTCGGTAGGTTCCGAAAGGTTGCCACCACACATTACCCAACCCAGCTTTTCCGAAATCTTTTTGTCGTGCTCAGAAATATAGTGCCCCGCGCGCATGGACGATGCCCCAACGTACACAATTCCTAAACCTTGGTTACCCAATACCTTAATATCTGTTCGAGGTGCGGGTTGCACATATCCCGCATCAGCTAGCTCAAGTGCTTTTGCTTTGGCATCGGCCAATAGACGCTTGCGGTTCATTGTGATCGCGTATTTACCTGTCTGCAAATAGCCCAATTCGGCAGCTTCTACGGCAGAGGTGGAGACTTTAGCCTGCCCGATGGTCAAGAAACGGTCTTTTAACGTGTTCTGCACAATCTGATCAGGCTTATACTCATCCGATGCCCGCAAAGCAAATTCCTTCGAACCGCCTCCCCCCGGAATCACGCCCACTCCAAACTCTACCAAGCCCATGTATGTCTCTGCGTGCAACTGTACAAAATCCGCATGCATGGAAAACTCACATCCGCCACCCAGTGTCAACTGAAATGGTGCAACCACAACTGGAATAGCTGAATAGCGGATCCGCATTGCCGTATTTTGGAACATCCGCACCGCCATGTTTAGCTCATCGTAATCTTGCTCTACTGCCATCATGAAAATCATCCCGATATTGGCTCCGGCCGAAAAATTCTTGCCATCGTTGGTAATGACCAAGCCGCGGTATTCCTTTTCGGCCAAATCAATAGCCTTATTGATGCCTTGGATGACATCCCCTCCGATGGTGTTCATCTTGGTATGAAACTCACAATTGATGATACCATCTCCTAAATCTGTAAGGGTAACACCTGAATTTTTCCAAATGGTTTTGCCCTCCCGGATATGGTCCAAAACAATCAGATCTTCTGCGCCTGGAATCGCTTTGTAAGATTTGCTGGCGATATCATAATAATGTTTTACACCATCGATAACCTTATAGAAAGATGTGAACCCGGCGCCCAACATGTCATGTACCCATTGGGCCACTTCGCCTGATTGGCCCGGTAACCTTTTCTCTTCGGCGCAAATCTTATCCAACGTTTCGCGAACACCTAAAGCGTCCCACACTTCAAATGGACCAAGTTCCCATCCGAAACCGGCACGCATGGCATCGTCTATCCGGTAGAAATCATCCGTGATTTCCGGAACCCGACGAGAGACATATTCAAATAAGGGATAATGCATGGCACGGAACAATACGCCAGCTTTATCGGTGCCTTGCTCATACACCTTCATCCGTTTTCGGATATCCTCAATAGGCTTAGTCGCTTCCAATGTAGAAGATTTTATTTTCGCCTGTTCCTTGTATTCCAAGGTTTTCAAATCAAGTGATAGGATGACGGAATTACCTTTGTCATCTTTGACCTTTTTATAGAACCCTTGCTGTGTTTTTTCGCCCAACCATTTATTTTCCACCATTTTGGTGATGTATGAGGGCAATTGGAATACACCTTTCGCTTCATCATCGGGCGCATTCTGTGCCAAGCCGTTCGCTACATTTACCAACGTATCCAATCCCACGACATCTGCTGTGCGAAATGTTGCCGATTTGGGATGTCCCATCGCCGGACCGGTGTATTTATCCACCTCTTCCACAGATAGTCCCATCTGTTCGGCTAAATGTGTCAAAGCCAACATGGAATACACCCCAATGCGGTTCCCGATAAATGCTGGTGTATCTTTACACAAGACAACGGTTTTACCCAACATCTTGTCACCAAAATCAACTAAGAAATTGACAACCTCTGGCAATGTTTCAGGCGTAGGAATAATCTCCAACAGCTCAAGATAGCGTGGCGGATTAAAAAAATGCGTACCGCAGAAATGTGCTTTAAAATCGTCGGATCGACCCTCTGTCATTAAATGAATGGGGATACCTGATGTGTTAGACGTGATTAACGTGCCGGGCTTTCTGAACAGCTCCACCTGGTCAAAAACAGATTTCTTAATGTCCAATCGTTCCACGACAACTTCAATCACCCAATCGCAGGTAGTGATGGTTGCCATATCGTCTTCAAAATTCCCGGTTTTGATACGCTTTACATAACTTTTGCTATAAATAGGCGAAGGGTTTGTCTTCAATGCTGTGTCCAAAGACATGTTCACAATGCGGTTTCGGACAGCAGGATTTTCCAAGGTCAACCCCCTTGCCTCCTCAGTTGGCAACAGTTCGCGTGGCACAATGTCCAACAGTAGCACTTCCAAACCGATATTGGCAAAATGGCAAGCTATTCTGGAGCCCATAACGCCCGAACCCAAAACAGCTACTTTTTTTATATTCCTGTTCATATCTATAGTGTTGTGTATAGAGTAGTGAGTATCGAGATCTCCCCAATCCCCCCAAAAGAGGACTTTTTTCTCCTTAATCTTTTACTCTTTGTTTTTTATTTCTTTATCCTTGTTCCTCTACGCCAACGGTAGGCGTATAATTCGTCGCCAGTTTATTAATCTTCTGTAGAGATTTAATCAGTTGCTCTCGTTCGCCTGCCGGAATTTGAGCGTCCAAAAACTCGTTAAATTCTCGTACTACGTCTTTCGCTATTTTTCTTTTTTCCACACCCAATGGGGTTAAATAGACTTTTACCGATCGCTTATCAGAACTGTTTACCTCTCTATAGATGAACCCCATAGATTCCAAATTGTTCAATACACGGGAAAGAGAAGTTGTCTTCACTCCAGTAGAGTTCGCCAGTTGCGAAACAGAGGTTCCCTCTTTATGTATATTAATCAGGATATATCCCGCTGCTTGGGTAAACCCAAACTGTGAGGCTATCACATTATATTTGTTAGCTACCGTTTGCCAACAGGTTTTTAAAAAATAATCTATGGTATTGATTTGGCTCATAATCCGAAAACTCTAATTGCTATGCTTGCATAACAAATTTAGGAGATTAGAATGGATAAAACAAACTCTTTGGGATTTTTTTTCCTCTTTTGTTTAAATGGGGTAGGACAAGATTAAAATTATGGGGGTGGTGGCTTCCAATCGGTGTCATCATAACACCCCTATTTTCCGCAAATATACCTAAAATTAAACTATTTGCTTAACTTTAAACCTCCCAAATAAGTGGAGATCAGAAGAAAAAACAGAAAATTTTGTAGCGATTCCGCTACATTTGTATATAAACTATATAGATATGACATTAGTAAACATACCCAGACTTGACCTTTTGCAGTACACTAAGGGTACGGTAGCACAACGTCAACAATTTGTCCAAGATATTGGCAAAGCGTTCAATGAGACCGGTTTTGTGACCATTGCAAACCACGGTTTGAGCCAAGAATTGATCGATGAACTTTATCGTGTCGTGAAAGCTTTTTTTGATTTGCCCGATGCCGTCAAGCGGAAATACGAATATCCGGAACTGGCCGGACAGCGTGGCTACACCTCCAAAGGAAGGGAAAAAGCAAAAGACGCGAATACGCCTGACTTGAAAGAATTTTGGCAACGTGGACAGACGATTGTCGGGGAAGAATATTCCAAGAAAGATTTTCCGGACAATATTATTGTTGAAGAATTGCCTCGTTTTAATGAAGTCACAGCAGAAGTTTACAAAAAGCTGGAAGATGCGGGACGTGACTTGCTCAAAGCCATTGCCTCTTACCTAGATTTGGAAGAAGATTATTTCGAGCAATACGTCATCAATGGCAATTCGATACTGAGAGCCATACATTATTTTCCTATTGATGACCCAAATGCCATTTCGCCCGATGCTGTCCGTGCAGGGGCACATGAAGACATCAATCTCATTACTTTATTAATTGGTGCGAGTGCGGATGGATTAGAAGTGTTGACGAAAGATGGGGATTGGTTTCCAATAAAGGCTAAGGGCGAAGACATTGTAGTCAATGTGGGTGATATGTTGCAACGCTTGACCAACAACAAACTCAAATCGACCACACACCGTGTTGTTAACCCGCCACGCGAACTCATGAAAACATCACGGTACTCGGTGCCGTTCTTTCTACATCCCAAATCATCAATGAGTTTGGCTTGTTTGGATTCGTGTATATCGGAGACTTATCCCAAGGCTTATGAAGACTACACCGCAGGGCAATATCTGGACGAGCGTTTAAGGGAAATCGGATTGAAGATGTAATGGTGATTAACTTTTCCAAAGTTTTAAACTTTGGAAAAGTTAAGTTATTTCGCCGGAATAATACGTATGCCTCGTGATATACTGTCTTTTCGCTGTAAGCTATCTAAAGCTTCCGTTCCTGGCATAACTACCGATTCCTTTCCCGATGCATACTTCAACTTGCCGCTGTATACCACTGAAGGATCAGGTTTTACCGTAGGTATATCGATCGATGTATCTTTGCGTGTGACAGGACCAAACCACTTCGTCACTACGTCGTCAGGAAATTGGCGATGTTTGGTCGTGTCCAATTGAGGCAACTTTTCCTCCGGAAAAATCTTTTTGCCTTTTTCCGCTATTTTATCTTTATCTTGAGCAGAAAGATAGGAAGCGGATAAGCAACAGAAAATCAAGAAAACAAACTTCATAACCTAAATGTATTGATAATTTACCACTTAAAAGTACGTCAATGAAGAGAATAATAATAACTTTCGCTGTTAAATTGTGTTAAAGCACGTGTTTAATGAAGAAGCATAGGCTATTTTTGTAACAAATGAAAAAACGTAGCATACCTTTAATTATATGGTTGATGTCCATCGCCCTATTGGGGGTAGTGGCCATGCAATATTATTTTGTAAGGGAGTCCTACAAACAAAAATCCCAATTATTTGATGAAGCGGTCAATGCCTCATTGACCGCTGTAGCAAGTAAGATCGAAAAAAGAGAGATTGTTGATTTTGCCAAGTCGCAAGAACGCTTAAATCAGGAAAAATATAAGGCAGATCAGGAAAAACAGCGTCGAAAAGAAAAGCAACTTGCGGAGCAGTTAAAATTACAGGAAAGGCAAAAGAACCTGCAGATGTTGCAGTTTGACCATCAGCAACAATACAAAGATCAGGAAGACCAATTAAAGGCAACTTTTCCAAATGCCTTTCCCATTGAGAACTCTTTCTATGAAACCTATATCCGTCGTAAACGATACCAACAGCTTTTAACATTTGATGTCACCAGCTATATAGATGGCTCATACATTGGATATGACATCATTCTGACCGCCAAAAGCAAAATCCCGTCTGTGCCATCCAAAGACGATAGCACACGATTTATTGTCCCTTTTCTGCAAAACGGCGAAGTGGTAGGTTTTCAAACGGCCACCCTTATGCCGAAAGTGAACTCCAATATCGCTTTTGAACTTCATGCACTTGATAAACAATTAGCCGATCTTAACGCCAGAAAATTTGAAGGAGCCGAAAGTCTGTTTGACACGCTGGCCATCATCGGTGGAAAGAGCCGTAATATTCTACAAGACGTAGAGTTTGCTCCCGAATTGGCCAAACGCCCTTTTCAAGAGCGAATAAACGTCAATTACCTGCGCGGTGAGCTGGCCGAAGAATTGGTGAAGAGAAGCATTGTAGCGCCTTTCAATATAGAAATACGGGACAATCAAAGTTTGGTAATCTATGAGACCATCTCACATAGGAATCCTGCGGACCGGGTGAAGACTGCTCGTTATACCACAAAACTTTTCGAAAACGATTTGGGCAGTGCTCCGGGAATGCTATCGATATACTTTCCTCAGAAATCGACCATTATTCGAGACAACATGAGCTATTTGTTATTGCCTATGATTGCCCTGCTTGCCCTCTTGATCGGATCATTCGGTTATACCTTGAGCATTATATTCAAGCAGAAGAAAATATCGGAAATGAAAACTGATTTCATGAACAACATGACGCATGAATTTAAAACACCCGTGGCTACTATTATGATTGCCAGCGAGTCTCTCCGTGACCCTGAAATAGCATCCGATGGTAACCGCGTTCATAAATTGGCCAACATTATCTACGATGAGAATGTACGCTTGGGCAACCATATTGAGCGGGTCCTGAATATTGCCAAGTTGGAAAAAGAAAATCTGAAAATCGAACGTGTAGATGTGGAAATCAACAGTGTTGTTTCCAGCGTATTAGATAGCATGCATTTACAATTACAGAAGGCGAAAGGCACCTTACAGATGGAGTTGAACGCTACTAATGATTTGGTTATTGGAGACGAATTGCATCTGTCAAATGTTTTTTTCAATCTGGTGGACAATGCCATCAAATACAGCAAGACCCATCCGGAAATAACGGTGAAGACATTCAACACCAAACACAATATTGTCATAACAGTTGCCGATAAGGGGATGGGGATGACCAAAGACCAAAAAGAAAAAATATTCGATCAGTTCTACCGCATTCCGACCGGAAATGTCCATAATGTGAAGGGCTTTGGTCTAGGATTGAGCTATGTTCATGACATCGTAAAACGCTTAAACGGAAAAATCCAAGTGAGGAGCGAAAAAGATAAAGGCACAGTATTTGAGTTAACTTTTCCTTTGAAAGGCGCAACGCTGGATTAAATAGTAAAATTAAAACGGATTACCCATATGCAAAAAATATTATTAGCAGAAGACGACCCAAATTTAGGTGAACTTCTAAAAGACTACTTAGAGCTCAAAGGAAAGTTTGATGTCACTTTGTGTCAAGATGGCGACGAGGCTTTGACAGCCTTTCGTAAGGAAAAATACGATCTATGCATATTTGACGTCATGATGCCCAAGAAGGATGGTTTTTCCTTGGGGAAAGATATCCGGAAAATGGATAAATCCGTTCCTATCATCTATGCAACGGCCAAAGGAATGATGGAAGACAAGACCCAAGCATTTGAACTGGGAGGTGACGACTATATCACCAAGCCGTTTCGTGTGGAAGAGTTGTTGTTGCGCATCAATGCCTTGCTGAAAAGAGCTTCCAAAGATAAAGACGAGGAAGTCGTGGATAAATTCGAAATTGGGGATTATTTTTTCGATTATACCAGCCAAATCATCTCCTTCAAAGGACAGCAACAAAAGCTTTCCACTAAAGAGGCAGAGCTTTTGCGCTTGCTTTGCATGAACAAAAACGATGTTTTGACCCGTGAAGAAGCATTAGTCAAAATATGGCATGACGACAACTACTTTACTGGACGAAGCATGGACGTGTTTCTGAGTAAGCTCCGTAAATATCTCAAAGAAGATCCTAACGTGGAAATCGTCAACGTCCACGGCAAAGGATATAAATTGCTTGTGAGTTAGCAACGAGCAACAAAGCGATTGCCGGCACTGGTTTCCATACAACCAGTGTCTAAGTAAAAACCGCCAAGATATAGCTTAAACATTGCTATTTCGGAATAAACTAGATTAACCCGTAAATTTTGCACGAGCATTTTGGTTGTTTTTGCAATATTATTTGTAGGTTTATGTCCGTAAAACCTGTTTTATGAAGAAACAACTCAACTTGTGGGATGCGACGATGATTGTGATGGGATCCATGATCGGAAGTGGTATTTTTATTGTATCATCAGACATGATGCGGCAATTGGGCTCAGGCTATTGGCTTATCGTTGTTTGGGTGGTGACAGCCTTAGCTACAGTCGCTGCGGCGATTTGTTACGGAGAGCTTTCTTCTATGTACCCCAAGGCTGGCGGACAATATTCTTATCTGACGGAGATATTCGGCAAAATGACCGGCTTTTTGTATGGATGGAGCTTATTTACGGTTATACAGACCGGCACGATAGCGGCAGTGGCAGTAGCATTTGCGAAATTTACGGCCTATCTGATACCACAACTCAATGATGCGGCGCCTATATTTCAACAAGGCAGCTTTATGATTACGTGGATGCAAATTCTCGCTGTAGGGGTTGTGCTATTGCTGACGTTTATCAACACCAAAGGTATTCAAAGTGGTAAGATCGTGCAATCTGTCTTTACCTCGTCTAAGGTCATCGCCTTGATAATATTAATTTTAGCAGGAATAGTCTTGGTGCAGCAAAATCATTTTGCTGCTAATATGAGTTTTGGTTGGGATTCTTTTCAAAATATCGGCAATACTTCATGGGAACCGATTAGTGGTGGCGTATTAATGGGCGGTTTAGCCGCGGCGATGGTTGGAGCTGTATTCAGTAGCGTCGCTTGGGAAAACGTAACGTTTGTTTCGGGAGAAATCAAGGATGCCCGAAAAAATGTGGTTAAGGCGATGGTATTTGGAACTTCCCTAGTCATGCTGTTGTATCTTTTGTGCAATTATGTGTATTTATCTGCGTTGACACGCGATGAGATGGCGTTTGCCACTAATGATCGGGTTGCGGTCGCCGCGGCCGAAAAATTGCTGGGGCATTCGGGAACAATTATTATGGCTGTGTTGGTTATGATTTCGACTTTTGGTTGTGTCAATGGTATTGTTTTATCCGGAGCACGTGTATTCCAGACCATGGCAAAAGATGGATTGTTTTTGAAACAAGCTATCCCTAATAATAAACACGATGTACCAGGACGCGCGCTTTGGTTGCAGGGTGTTTGGGCGGCTTTATTATGTCTGAGTGGTCAATATGGCAACCTGTTGGATATGGTGTCTTTTGTGATTGTTATTTTTTATATGATTACGGTATTTGGAGTCCTATATCAACGTGTCAAAAGGCCCGATATCGAACGCTCGTATAAAACATTTTTGTACCCACTCACTCCGTTGATTTATCTCATTATCGGAACACTCTTTTGCGTGTTGTTGATCATTTACAAACCACAGTATACCTGGCCGGGATTTATATTGATTTTATTGGGTATTCCGGTATATTACCTTATTCACCGGAAGGCGAGAGCGTAAAGAACCTATATAACATCAAAATTGTTGTGCCGAAATAATATACGCCCAAAACTACGATCATTTCTCCTCCCATAAAACTTGTAAACGATGGTACGTGCATGATGATACGTGCCATTATAATGATGAGCGCGCCAAACGTAAGGATCATTGAAATAATCATGTAATACAGAATAAAACGAAAGTGCTTTTTGTAAAGATGGTCTTTATTTGTCTTGTTAAAATACAAGATGGTAGGGATGATAATGCCGAAAAGCGGGTTAATTACAAAAAATAAGGAGGACAGGTACAATGCTTTTATGGCACTGTTGCTTGTCGTTTCGATTTTAACTTGTTCTACGTTGGTCATGATAAGCTTTTCTAAGGGGATTTCTAACACAGTGCTGATCTGTTTAAGGCTATATCCACTGATATCATGCTCTCCTTTTTCTATTCGTTGGATTGTTCTTAAAGACAATCCACCAGCATCAGCCAGATCTTGTTGTGTCATGCCTTTGGCTTTGCGTGCCTGTTTGATGATTTCATGTATAGCTTGTTTTTCCATATCGCGAAAATCCATAAAACTCCGATGAATACAAAAATATCCTTACGTCAATAATGTGACATCGTGAAATTGTCGTTAACGTTTATTGAAGAAGCCAAGCTATGCAATCCGTTAGGGGATATTAATTTTATTGGAAAGGAAGGATTTTTTATTCCTTGTATTGTTTAATGATTGCTTCTAATCTAGTATCTGGATAAAAATCCAGAACTTCGATTAGTTTTACTTTTTTGTACTCCTTGTGGAATGTGTTGATCACGATATTGCGATTCTCGGGAACGACCGCAGAAGGCACTTTCATGCATAAAAATTCGGATCGATCAAACCATTCGTTACCGATTTTTTGACATTCGCCATAGTTTCTGAAAGATCGCCAATTTTTGGATAGACGAGAGAGGTTCACCTCATAAAAAGGAGCTTCGGAAGGGATATTTATGACCATAATGCGAAAATCATTGTTGAATCCGAACCCTCTCCGGTGTGCCATGTTCTCCAGGTAAGCCAAAGATACACTGTCGGCAGTATAGAGCACTTTTTTGCCTTCACTGTTCCAACGCCCTTCCAAGCCGCTTGCAAAAAGCGTTTCCGCATACCTCTTATGGACGATTCGATAGACCAGCATTATACAGGATAACCGAGAGCAAGTTTTTCTATTTCTGCATAAACCAAGTCCACACCTCCGGGAGTGGAGATGAAGTCTATTGGCTTGTCTTCGGAGTTCCAAAAGGGACGATGTAGCCAAAGATCAAACTCTTCGATGCTTCCGAAGACTTCTCTTCCGAATTGATATAAATTGATAAGCTTCAGAAGATGCTCGCTATAATTGGCATCTAAGTGTTTTTCTTGTTCACGGTAATTGCTGATTGTTCGTGGTGACAGATTGATAATGGAGGCTAGTGTTTTTTCAGGCATCCTAATGGCCTCTGCTAATAAATAAAAGACATCTGTCGTTATACCTTTCCTTGCTTTTTTAATTAAGGAGTAATCGTCTTTTATGGCGAATTTCTGCAGCACGGGAAAGCTTGTATAGGCTACTGTGGCCTCAGAGGCGACTGTTGCTTTAACGTTTTTTTTGTCTCCTTTTGTTTTCATAATTCCTCCTACACAAATATAGTATTTTTTCTTTTGTGAAATAGAAAAAATTCGTTTTTTTTGTTAAGATGTACAGGCCGATAGCCTGTGTTTTTGGAGGAGGGAAATGTATAAAAAGCCCGAAGTTTTTATGCCCCGGGCTTTTCTCTTTTAGCATATTATTTTATTTCTAACTCATTTTTGGTGTTTATATTTTCGGCCATGCCAAATCAGCGTTTACGAATAATCATGACATACCCTTTATGGTTGTGCTTTTTACCTTTACCATCCACGATTTCTAAATGATAAAAATACGTTCCTTCTGCTAGCCCGCCTCCATCCCAATCATTGCGATAGTTTTTACCATGATAAACCGCTGCACCGTTCCGGTTATAAATACGCAACTCATTGGATTGGAACAATTCCAATCCGGAAATTGTAAAAGTGTCGTTAACCCCATCACCGTTGGGGGTGAAAACATTCGGAATAAAGAAATTCACAATGGTTACAATAGACGTCGACTCATTGTTGGCAAGATTGGCATCCGTTTGTTTACTGCTCACCTTTGCCAAAGTAATAGCTTCATCCGCAAGCTCGCCCCGTACCCGAATCCACTGTGAGATTGCTGCTTTTGCTGCCAGCTGAGGTATCTTCCACGTTAGCTCGTGTAGGCTCTCGTTGTATTGTATATCGGCTATTCCGTTAAAATCTACTTCCAAATAGCTCAACTGAGGAGGAAGCTTAAACGTCACCACCACATCATCAGCATCCACCTCGCTATTGTTCAGCACCATCAGTTGGTAATTAAACTCATGTTGCAATGTCACCTGCTTTAATTCGGGTAGATTACGTACTTCGATGTCTACATAGACTTCTTCACCATTGGGATCAACGATGATTTCTACAGGATCCGACAGGTCGGAATGACAATAATCGCCCAATGCCAGTACAGTATATACACCGGCGTCTTGCACAATAAGATGCTGATGATGTTGACCCTGCACAGGTTCACCATTGCGAAACCAAATGTACGAAAGCGCATGTGACGCATCTGCACGAAGCGTTACCCGTTTCCCTTTTACAATACGCAAAGTCTGTCCCTGCTGTGCACTTGCCGGACTATACGTCAACAAGAGTATTGCTAAAACAAAATAGCATAACAGGGACAGGTGGCTTCGCATATTCTTTTTTGTCTTATGGAGTAACTGCTTCAATCGTAATTGTAGGTCTACCTGGCTTAGGTGTAACTTCGATAATTGTAGGCGTGCCTCCACCCAGAACTGTTTGGTAAGGTCCAGAATTTTTTACAGTGTAATCTACGACAACGTAGTACTTCCATCTGCCCAGTTCGGTCTCCACTACGTTATATGTATCTGTTGTTGTATTTGCGGAAGGTGTATGGATCGCCAATGGAGTGGCCTGAATGTCAAGTGTTCCATTTTCTGTTACTTTGTACCAACGATAACGTAGTTCAAAGTCTCCTAATGTAGGGTTGGTTGAACTATATGGTGTCTGTGTATTGAGCGAATGAGTTGCGTCAAATGAAACCGAAGCTGTTAGCGTATTGTTACTTGTTGGGGGAAGGTCGTCCTGACAGTATATGTTTGATTGTAGATCACTGCTTAATGTTACGGTCAACGGAGGCAGAACAAATACAGTAAATTCTTCTGGTTCTGTCACACAGACTTCACCCGCCGTTTCGCCGACCGCCATAAACGTGTAAAATCCGGGCTTAAGACCGTTTAAGGTCAACTGGCTATTTGCAGTTCCACTTACCGTCGCTGTTGTTAAATTGAGATCTGGGAGATCTCCAAATCCCCCTGCATCATTTTTAAAATACCATTTTATGTTATCAAAAGTTATATCTGCCTGTCCATCGGTACTAGAACTTGTTGTGGAGGCTGTTAAGCGAAAAGAAGTGTTCTCATGAGCAAAAATAGTTTCCGTACCTGTTCCGCTTAATGGAGGCCGTAATTTTGTCTGATCTGTAGAGGAAATAAGTTGTTGTGCAGAGACCGTCAGCCCCGCCAATAAAAACAAAGCAACTAGCCCTGTTTTTAACATTTTAATTGTGCATTTCATAGAATTTAGTTTTTAATTTATGTCATAGTATTCGTTTGTTCCTATTCGTTAACTACATCCGTGATCGTAAGGTGCGGTTTGCCGGGTAATGGCAGAACATTTGCTTCTACAGCAACCCGAGCAGAAGAACAACCTGATATCTTGTCTACTGCTTCTATATAATATGTTCCTGATTCCGTTACGATAGAGTTGCTCATAGGCACTCCTCCACTAACAACTGTATAATAATTATAATCATAATTCATTGGTTGATAGTTGAGTATTGCTTCTTTCAGATCGACGGATTCACATTGCATTAGTTTTTCATCAAGTTCATGCTCTGGGTATAAAAACGGATCAAATGTTCTACTTACTTCGTGTACGATTAAACTTCCCAACGCCGCTGCTACTCCGCCCATTTTAATCTCAATTCTATCGAAAGAACCTGCGACAGGCACCATTAGCTCGTTTTTACCCTCTGGACCAGGCAATAGTCTAAGTGATAGGACCTGTGATTCATTAATAGGCGTTCCTACAGGAGTGTCTCCCAAAAAAGGCTGTATCTTTAATCCTGTCAATAAATTCAAATTCAATAAGCCTCCTCCTGGGTTTTGTATCACTACTTTTGCGACTTGGTTAGGTCTTGAGGCTGTATTAAAGATTGTCGTATGGAATACCTCACTTAACACTTGTGTTCCCAAATTTAGGGTCATAGGTCCGGACCCGTCAACCACTCCCCAAGGGTTAGCCACAGATCCTGTTGCGTTTAAGAGGTTTATCCCCCCGGCACGCACACCTGATAATTTATCAATTGCTTTATCCCTTTCAATACAAGACACGGATCCATTTTCCAAAATATAAGCATGAAAAAAATTATTGGTTAACGCCACGCTTAGTCCATTACCCGATAATTTCATATAAACGCCATTAAAAGACTGGTTTGGCATTATTGTTATCTCAAATTCTCCTGCTCCATTTATTAAAGAAAGCAACGAACTTCCTGATACAATAGGGTTGTGATTGTCTGCTCGATAACCAGCTCGATTAAATAATCCTGCATTAACGGACTTCAATTCCGTAAAAGATCCTATTTCGATACCGCTCAGTAATCCTAGAATTTCTTTGGGGAAAGTTATTTTTAATGTGACTGCTGTATTGGCATCTATTAATGTCCGATTTGTATGTTGCCCATTCGTCGTAAATTCCAAATATTGCGTTGCGGTTAGCAAACCAGCTACTCCCGCAAGAACATTTAAAGTAGAATACGATTTAACATTTCCATTTGTAGCATTCGAAGCATTGCTTACTGTTCCAGTCACTAACACGAGGGCTAGGTTTACCCCCGTCTCATATGTTCCTTGGAAATTAGCATAGGTTCTTTTTTTTGTTATTAAACTTTGCCCATACCCCACCTGTACCAAGCCCAACAGCAGGATAAATGC
>JBEBRE010000077.1:0-15276 GCA_040394995.1 Sphingobacterium wenxiniae | reverse complement strand
TTTGTGATAAACTATTGTGCGTTTGTGATAAAGTCTTGAGACTTTACGACAAATTGTTATGCGTTTGCTGTAAACGCATAACAATTTGTCAATTAACAATTGATGTAAACGGTTTATTTTCCCAACGCCATAATATGCTTATTGAGAAAGGAAAGAATACCTATTAGGATCAGCGCTCCTCCCAGTGCGATAAACATGTTGTTCACACCGAACATATCAGCGGCCCAACCTGTACCCAACAGTCCCATGACAGTTGGAATGATGGAAATACTGAAATACAATGAGAACACCCGTCCCATTACTTCAGGCCGAACCTCTTCTTGTAACACGGTTGTAAAACTCGCATTGTACAACGCCGCGCCCACACCTCCTAAGGTGGTTAATACCACAAAAAATAAGAAATGTTGAGGTGCCAATATACCCGACCATGCGAAAGTGATCCCAAGGACAATATTCATCAAATTGATAATGACTACCTTATGGATATTCGGCTTCCAAATGCCCAAAAGACCTCCGCCCAAAAGCATTCCTACACCCCATACCACTTCGATGATACTCATCTCCCATTTTCCTCCGCCAAAGTGGTTGAGGGTAAGCAATGGGAAAAGTACCGCCACGGGCATGATACAGAAGAATCCGATGGCGGAGTACAAAAAAAGATAAGAAAGTCCTTTTTTCGCCAGAATTTCGTTAAACCCGACCACTAGATCATTCCAAGCCTGCCGCAAACTGCTTTTCGCCTTTTCTACAATCTCCGGGTTGGGAATATGCACAAACAGCAAAGAAACGATGGCTACGACTGCCCCTCCTATATCCAAAAGCAACACATTTCCGATCGACATCAAGGTTATCGCCAACGCACCCAATGCAGGACCAGCGATAGCCGAGACAGATTGAATCATTTGATTGATGCCGGCAATGCGCAACAACTCGCTTTCCGGTGCTATCATCGGAACAGACGCTTGCATAGCCGGCATATGAAATGCTGAGCCAACAGATCGTAAGGCTAGCATCACATAGATTAAGATCAAACTTTCATAACCTAAATAAAAACTGATAGACATAACCAATGTACACAATGCCACAAAAGCATCGGCCAAAATCATGGTCATCTTTCTGTCCCAACGATCAATATAAACGCCGGCAAAAGGTCCAATCACTGCGGCGGGAAGCATCCCGGCAATAGCCCCATAGGCCAATACCTCAGCAGAGCCGTGCTCAATACTTAACCAAATAATAATCGCAAAATTGACGGCAGAACTACTAATCAACGAGATAAACTGCCCAACCCATATAAAAAGGAATTTCTTTTTCCAAGAATCTTTCATAAAATAAACGTTAAACGCAAAATGCCCATAAAAGGCTTCACTTTGTCAATAAAATAATAAAAATTAAGAGATTACATAAAACCAGACTCGGTTCTATGACACCAATGAACGCACGACAAGCCGTTCAGCTAAGCGACAAGTCTATCGCGTACGGTGCGGATGATATATTGGGCGTAAATATGCATAGTGTCGCAAATATAAGATAAAATTTCGAAATACGATTTCCAAAAATGAAGATTGAAAGACTGCTTGAAAATCCTTTTCTACATTTTGTGGGTTTATACGTTCTAAGGGGGGGGCTAAAAGGTTCATAAGTTCTTATCCTGCCAAAGTGGGGACAAATTGCTGCGTACTTATGTAGTTGAAAATATGATAAACGAAAACGGAATATTTTAATAATTGGTCGAAATGTTTTTTATTTTTATTGTATTCGTAAACAATAAGCTGATGGTCATTGATTGTAAAATAATAACTTTGCAGGAACATTAAAATTTAAAATAAATGCGAACAATATCACTTTTCATTGCAACAAGTTTAGATGGCTACATTGCAAAGCCTAATGATGACCTTAGTTTCTTAAAACTCGTTGAAAAAGATGGAGAAGACTATGGTTATGCAGCATTTACAGACACAATTGACACTTTGATTATTGGCAGAAAAACCTATGATTATGTGCTTAAAGAAGTCGGCTCATCTCATTACGACAACGGACAACGAGATGTTTATGTCATAACAAGAACGGAAAAACCGCAAGTAGGCAGAACGATTTTTTATACAGGTAACCTTACCGAATTGGCCAAACAACTGAAATCTGAAAAAGGTAAAAATATTTATTGTGACGGTGGCGCAGAAGTAATAAATGAACTATTGAAGCACGACTTAATAGACGAGCTTATCATTTCGATTATACCTGTTTTATTAGGTAACGGAACAAGGCTTTTTAAAGACGGACGGCCTGAACAAATGCTTGAACTTTTGAGTGCAAAAACATTTGATACGGGACTAACGCAACTACATTACAAACGAATATGAAAGTTTGGAGGCGCTCGGACGATTTATCAATAACTTTAAAAAAATAATAAGGCAAATCTTGATCAATTTAACGGTAAAAGATGTGAACAAATCAAAGGTCTTTTACACTGCATTGGGATTTACGAACACCCCTCAATTTTTCAACTTTGCAACCAAACCTATTGGAGACACGAAAACCAATATGGCACGGCTATTTTCACACCTAAATAAACAACTAAAAAAGAGAGACGATATGAATACACAAGTAGTTAAAGCATTTGGAACAGAAGCACCGACCGAAGATCTAAAACAGTTGAGCATTGAACGCCGTGAAGTAACGGCAAAAGATGTCGAAATAGACATTTTGTATTGCGGGGTTTGTCACTCCGATCTGCACACCGCGCGTAATGAATGGCGTGGCACGGTTTATCCGAATGTCCCCGGACATGAAATCGTAGGCCGTATCACAAAAATCGGAAACGACGTAACCAAATTCAAGATCGGTGATCTGGCTGCAGTAGGTTGTATGGTTGATAGTTGCCGTGAGTGTGAGCAATGTAAAAAAGGAAGTGAACAATATTGCGAAAAAGGAAATATCCAAACGTACAATGGTTACGAAAAGTATCTGAATAAGCAGACATTCGGAGGTTACTCAGAACGTATCGTCGTCGATCAGGATTTCGTTTTGCGTGTACCCGATAATCTGAATTTAGCGGCGACCGCTCCCTTATTATGTGCTGGGGTTACGACTTGGTCACCTTTAAAGCATTGGAATGTTGGACCAGGGATGAAAGTCGGTATTGTCGGTATCGGTGGTCTAGGACACATGGGTGTTAAATTGGCCAAAGCTATGGGTGCGCATGTTGTGGTGATCACAACCTCACCATCGAAGGTGGAAGACGCCCAACGGTTGGGAGCCGACGAAGTTATTCTATCCATAGATGAAGAACAAATGAAGGAAAATGCCAATACACTTCATTTTGTATTGGATTGCGTTTCCGCACAGCACGACGTAAATGCTTATCTGAGCCTTTTAAAAGTGGACGGAACCTTAGCACTTGTAGGAGCACCGGAGCATCCGCTTCCGATTGCAGCGTTCAGCCTTATCCCAACACGTCGAAACTTTGCAGGATCGACCATAGGCAGTATAGCCGAGACGCAGGAAATGTTGGACTTCTGCGGAGAGCATAACATTGTCTCCGATATTGAGCTGATCAAGATACAGGATATCAACACCGCTTACGACCGTTTGCTCAAAAGCGATGTGAAATACCGCTTTGTCATTGATATGGCGACACTGAAAAATTAATCTCACTAAATAACATAAAAAATAAATGGCGGTGGTTTCAGTACCATCGCCATTTTTCATATTTCCGTTATGATAAATAACTAAATTTTAACGTATGACAGATAATCGTTTGCTATAAGCTTTTGCTTGGAAAACGGCAGCCCCTTTTCCTTTATCAGCATCGTTCGTTCTGAAACCGTTATCCGTTACTTCAGATTGTCACGGTATACTTTTGCTTTCTTAACTTCTGTTTGGATATCCTTGCGTGCAGCATCGTAGGTTAACACTTTTTCGTAATCTGTGATTGCTTTGTTGTAAGCATCAGTTGCTTTTGCTTTATCATAATTGGCAACTCCTGCCGTACCGGTCAAAATTCCCAAATCGCGATAAGCAATAGCCCTGTTTTGATAAAGCTTCACATCGTTTGCATCAACGGCAATCGCTTTGCTGTAATCTTCGATTGCTGTCTTTAACAATTGCTCTTTCGCCGCCGCACCCAATTTACTGTCTGCACCCACCGCCAAATTATTATTTGCTTTTGCTTTATAATACAGCGCTGACGTATGCTTAGGGTTCAAGGCCAATACTTTTTTGAACGTTTCGACAGACTTGGTGAACTCACCGCTTTGAAACTGTGAATAACCCAACAAATACTGTACATCCGGATCGTTAGCCTCAGCCGGTAATGCCTTTTGCAGATGGGTTGCTGCTGCCTTAAAATCGCCTTCCAACAAAGCTTTCTGACCTAAGCGAACATTCGGATTGCTATGCTGCGTTTGCTCCTGTGCCTGCAAAGACAACGTGCATAACGCTACTGCAACCGAAGCTACCCCAAATCTTACCGTTTTCCATGGATTACTCAAAAATTTACGTTTCATATGTTTTATTTTTACTATTCTGCTTTTTATTATTTCCTAATACTTTATTCAGTTGACCCTATTTGTGTCTTCACGAACCAAGACCGCTTTGTGTACGTGTAAAGCTCAAAGAACTTCATGTATACTCGTTTTAAAAATGCACTATAATCAATCAGACATAAATCTCCATCAAATAGTTTAAAGCTGCAACCCGAAGTTATAAACATTTCCACACTCCACCCTGCCAACTGACATGATATGTGCAGAAACTGCCGATTTAACAGCTTTCCATTTCTATCTACATAAATAGTACCAAAAATGAAAGTTGGCATTTCTCTTGCACATGTAGGATGAAATAATTTATTAACGACATAACAGCTATATATCTGACAACTTGTCGGATTATCACACACATATATGAATAAAAACGACACATTTGATATTAATCAGGTACTATCTGTCATTAACGAGGACACCGAATTTTTTCCACTCATGAGTCCACAGGACGAGGAAGAAATGAGCAAAGCCGATATTCCTGACTACCTGCCCATCCTGCCGTTACGCAATACGGTCCTCTTTCCGGGGGTTGTCATTCCGATCACAGTCGGACGCAACAAATCCATAAAGCTCGTTAAAGAAGCCTACAAAGGCAACCGTACTATAGGCGTGGTCTCTCAAAAAGACATGAACATTGAAGACCCCACGCTCGAACAGCTGCATAAAGTCGGCACCGTTGCCAATATCATTAAAATATTGCAGATGCCCGACGGCAACACAACTGTCATTATCCAGGGTAAGCAGCGCTTTAAGATTGTTGAGTTACTATCGACTGAACCTTATCTCAAAGCGAAGGTAGAGCGCGTACCAGAAGACAGGCCTAAAGTATCCAGCAAAGAGTTCAAGGCGTTGATATCTTCCATTAAGGAGTTGGCATTACAGATTATCCAGCTTTCGCCACACTTGCCGAGCGAGGCTGGCATGGCTATTCGAAATATCGAAAGCCCTACTTTTTTGGTGAATTTCATATCATCCAATCTTTCGTTGGAAACGGAACAGAAGCAACATCTCTTGGAAATCAAAGATTTTGTGAAGCGTGCCAAGCATCTTTTGGAACACCTAACCACCGAAATTCAAATGCTGGAGCTGAAAAACCAAATTCAGAATAAGGTCAGGATAGATCTGGACAAGCAACAGCGTGATTATTTTCTAAACCAGCAGCTGAAAACCATTCAGGAGGAGTTGGGAGGCAACACCCCTGACTTAGAAATGGATGAATTAGAAAAGCGTGCCAAAGCCAAGAAATGGCCCAAAGAAGTGCAAAAGCATTTCACCAAAGAATTGGAAAAGCTGGGGCGCATCAACCCTGCCGCGGCAGATTATTCCGTACAAATCAACTATTTGGAATTACTGTTGGATTTGCCTTGGGGCGAATACACCAAAGACAATTTTGATCTGAACAAAGCTGTCAAGGTGTTGGACAAAGACCACTATGGCTTGGAAAAAGTAAAGCAGCGCATTATCGAGTATTTAGCTGTTCTAAAACTCAAAAACGACATGAAAGCACCTATCCTGTGCTTGGTGGGCCCTCCGGGAGTAGGAAAAACTTCCTTGGGAAAATCCATTGCCAGAGCCCTGGGTCGTAAATATACCCGTATGGCTTTGGGCGGCATACGTGACGAAGCGGAAATTCGTGGCCACCGCAAGACCTATATCGGCGCCATGCCCGGACGCATCATCCAATCATTGAAAAAAGCGGGCACATCCAATCCGGTATTTGTATTGGACGAAATAGACAAAATCGGTTCCGATTTCAAAGGTGACCCGTCTTCTGCTCTTTTAGAGGTTTTGGACCCTGAACAAAACACCAATTTCTACGATCATTATGTAGAGATGGAATACGATCTGTCCAAAGTGATGTTCATCGCTACGGCAAACTCTTTAAACAGCATCCAACCAGCTTTATTGGACCGGATGGAAATCATTGAAGTAAATGGTTATACGATCGAAGAAAAAATAGAAATTGCAAAAAAACACTTGCTTCCCAAACAACTGGAGACGCATGGGTTGAGCAAGAAAGATGTGTCCTTGAGTAATAATGTCATCGAAAAAATTATCGAAGAGTACACACGCGAGTCGGGTGTTCGTGGACTGGAAAAGAAAATCGGCTCTATTGTTCGCGGTGTAGCCACGCGTATCGTAATGGAAAAGGCATACAATCCAAAAGTAGACCGCAAATTAGCAGAGGAAATTTTGGGTGCTCCGATTTTCGATAAAGATTTGTACGAAGACAATGAAGTGGCTGGAGTGGTGACAGGCTTGGCCTGGACTTCCGTTGGTGGCGACATCCTCTTTATCGAGTCAAGTCTAAGTCCCGGCAAAGGCAAACTTAGCTTAACCGGAAACTTGGGCGAAGTGATGAAGGAATCGGCGGCCATTGCCATGGCCTACCTCCGTTCGCACGCTGCTTCTTTTGGCATAGATTATAAGGTTTTCGACAAATGGGATGTAAATATCCACGTGCCTGCCGGTGCCACACCTAAAGATGGGCCATCAGCAGGTATCACCATGTTAACGGCTTTGACGTCGCTATTCACCCAACGCAAGGTAAAAGAAAAACTGGCCATGACCGGTGAAATAACCCTTCGGGGTCGTGTACTTCCTGTCGGAGGCATCAAAGAGAAAATATTGGCCGCAAAACGGGCCAATATCAAAGAGATTATTCTTTGCAAAGCCAACGAAAAAGACATCTTGGAAATTAAGGAAGACTATATCCGCGATCTAAAATTCCATTACGTGACCAAAATGTCAGAAGTCATTGATTTGGCACTATTGAATCAGAAAGTTAAAAATCCGAAAGATCTCAATCGTTCGGACAGCGAGTAAGATCCTTCCATGTAAACACACTGTTTCAAAACGTCAGCTTATGCCATCTGTGCCTTTAGCTGGCGTTTTTTATTGTTCTTTCCGTTTCCCATCACATTTCTTCGTCATATCGTGTTTGAAGCAAGTGATGATGCGATTTCCAAAAAATCCACAAATCCCTTTGCATATCTTATTAAAACCACTATCTTTGTTCCACTGCCTAAAGCAGTACTTCTAATCAAAGCCTTTCTATGTTATAGGTCTTGATTTATAAAGAAGTGGCGAGAGACTGGCTCGATGACCCACTGGCAACCTTCAGCAACAGTTGAAAAGGTGCCAAATCCTGTCCAAAGCAATATCGCTTTGGAGCATATAAATAAAAAGGCAAAGATGATTACCTACGAACAACGTTCTAAATTTGAACTATTTTCTATATCTTTAACATCCACGTGTTGTTCCGCAACCATACGAATGCGTTAGTCGTTCATGGTAATGGATGTGACATAGCGCTAACATCAGAACATTATCAATCATTGAACGACCAAACTTCCGGAGGCCATTGGAGCGAGCGTGTGTATTTTTTATAGATTTAAATAACATTAAAATAATTTGATTATGTCATCAGCAAAAAACCTAAAATTTGAAACCTTACAAGTCCATGCAGGACAAGTAGCAGACCCCACTACCGGATCACGGGCATTACCTATATACCAAACAACTTCGTTTGTCTTTGAAAATGCAGAACATGGTGCGAATTTGTTTGCCTTAAAACAGTTCGGGAACATCTATACACGCATCATGAACCCTACGACCGATGTGTTTGAAAAAAGAATTGCCGCATTGGAAGGTGGCATTGCCGCTGTAGCCGTAGCTTCCGGCCAAGCGGCTCAGTTCCTCGCGTTGAACAATATCCTGGAAAGTGGCGATAATTTTGTGGCTGGTGCCAACTTGTATGGAGGAACATACAATCAATTTAAAGTTTCCTTCAAGCGATTGGGTATAGAAACCCGTTTTGCGGCGGAAAGCGATCCGGAAATCATAGAGAGCCTTATTGATGAGAAAACAAAAGCTATCTATGTGGAAACCATCGGCAACCCGAGTTATAATATCCCGGATTTTGACCGAATTGCTACATTGGCACAAAAATACAATTTACCATTCATTGTAGACAATACATTCGGTGCGGGTGGCTATCTTTTCAAACCCTTTGAACATGGTGCGAACGTAGTGGTCGAATCGGCCACTAAATGGATAGGTGGGCATGGCACCAGTATCGGTGGGGTGATCATTGACGGAGGAAACTATAACTGGGGCAACGGTAAATTTAAACAATTTTCAGAACCTTCAGAAGGCTACCATGGATTGGTATTCTCCGATGTATTTGGCCCGGACGGACCTTTTGGCAATATCCAATTTGCTATTCGCACACGCGTAGAAGGCCTCAGGGACTTTGGTCCGGCCCTTTCCCCATTCAACTCCTTCCTACTTGTGCAAGGCTTGGAAACATTATCGCTACGTGTGCAGCGCCATGTAGACAATGCCTTGGAAATCGCGCAATGGTTGGAAGCACATCCTCAAGTGGAACAAGTAAGCTATCCCGGATTAAAAAGCCATCCATACCATCAAAATGCCCAAAAATACCTCAAAAACGGATATGGAGCAGTGCTGTCCTTTACGTTAAAAGGAGATCCTGCGAAAGCAAATGACCTTATTGATTCATTAGAGCTGATCAGCCATCTGGCCAACATGGGCGATGCCAAGACCTTGATTATCCATCCTTCGGCCACTACGCACCAACAGTTGCCGGACCAGGCCCAAAGGGAGGCTGGGGTATATCCCGGATTGTTGCGTCTATCCGTAGGTATCGAACATGTGGACGACATCAAAGCCGATTTGCAACAAGCCTTTGACAAAATCAAATAGCAAAAATTGCCACCATTAAAAAAAAGAGAGAGATACAGGAGGTGTCTAAAAAGTCTTGCAAACTCAAAAACACGTCCTTATTTATAAGGAACGATAGTTAAGGCATCGATGCTTAAATAGAGACGTCTTAAAGCATAGCACACAGCCTTTTTTGTCATCCCGACAATAGGAGGGATCTAAGAAACTGTACATGTTTGCAAGGGTTTAGATCTTTCACTATGTTCAGGATGACAAATGAAGGGTTTAATACGCAGGTTAGACAAGGATTTCTCTTAACTTGACACCAATGCGAAACAAGTTTGGGACAGGGCCACACCTCCTCTTCACCTACAAACAACATAATAAAACCAGAAAATGAGTAAACGATTGATCATTGGGATGTTTGGCTTTGGCGTAGTAGGCCAAGGATTATATGATATCATAAAAACCAAAAACTTAAATTTAGAGATTAAAAAGTTTGTCATCAAAAATGCAGACAAAAAACGTAGCCTTCCAGCCGATTTGTTCACAACCGATGCCTCGGTAATATTGAATGATCCGGAAATCAATACCGTTTTGGAGTTGATAGACGACGCCGACGCAGCGTTTGAAATTACCAAAAAGGCCTTGACATCTGGTAAAAACGTTGTTTCAGCCAACAAAAAAATGATTGCCACACATTTGGAAGAACTGGTTAACATACAGCACGAACACGGGACATCTTTGTTGTATGAAGGCGCTGTGTGCGGTAGTATTCCCATCATCCGCAACCTGGAAGAGTATTATGACAACGAGTTATTGCATTCGGTGAGCGGTATTTTTAATGGTTCTTCCAATTATATCCTTTCTAAAATCTTTAACGAAAACCAAAACTATGACGAAGCCTTAAAAAGAGCGCAAGAGCTGGGCTTTGCAGAAACAGATCCGACCTTGGATGTAGGCGGTTTCGACCCGAAATACAAACTAGCTATCGTGGCATCACACGCATATGGCATTTACGTCAATCCAGATAACATATTAAATTTGGGAATAGACAAATTAGGAGAACAGGATATCCGTTTTGCAAAAGAAAAAGACTTTAAAATCAAACTGATTCCTTTGGCTAAAGAAATAGACAACAATAGAGTAGTCCTGTATGTTATACCAAAATTTATTAGCAAGGAACATATCCTGTATAATGTGGAAAATGAAAACAACGGCGTATTGGTCAAGGCTGCTTTTGCGGATGAGCAGTTCTTTTTTGGCAAAGGTGCAGGCGGACATCCTACCGGTTCGGCCGTATTGTCCGACATCACGGCATTGCGCTACGACTACAGATACGAGTATAAAAAGCATTTGGATGCCGATCAAATTCAGTACAGTACAGACTATGAACTAAAGGTATACTTACGCTACGCAGATGAAGCTATTCTTGACCGGATTACATTTACCTCTATATCCGAGAGATTTTACAGCGAGAATTTCAACTATGTCATCGGAAAAATCAATCTACAGGAGATCATTGCCAATCGAGAGTTGATCCATCAAGATGGTAATTTCATTGCGGAGATTTTATAAAGCCTAATTTAACTTTTCCAAAGTGTGGAACTTTGGAAAAGTTAAATTGGAATATCACCCCTGTTTAGCTATTTTTGCAGGCAAGATGTCAGATTTAAAATATAACCAAAGAGGTGTGTCCGCTGGGAAAGAGGATGTACACAATGCAATTAAAAACATTGACAAAGGACTTTTTCCAAAGGCTTTCTGTAAGATTATCCCTGATATCTTAGGTGGTCAAGCCGATTGGTGCAACATTATGCATGCCGATGGAGCAGGGACAAAATCCTCATTAGCGTATGTTTATTGGAAAGAAACCGGCGACAAATCTGTTTGGCGGGGAATTGCACAGGATGCTATCATCATGAATCTGGACGATTTGCTCTGTGTAGGCGCTACCGACAATATCCTCCTCTCATCTACCATTGGTCGTAATAAGAACCTGATTCCCGGCGAAGTCATTGCCGAGATCATCAACGGTACAGAAGATATATTGGAAGAATTGCGTTCGCTGGGTATCGGCATTTATTCTACCGGAGGCGAAACAGCTGACGTGGGCGATTTGGTGCGTACCCTCATCGTGGACAGCACTGTGACCTGCCGCATGAAACGCGAAGATGTCATTTCCAATCATCGCATCAAAGCTGGAAATGTCATCGTAGGTCTAGCATCATACGGACAGGCCTCCTACGAAAAGGAATACAATGGTGGAATGGGATCCAATGGTTTGACATCAGCCCGCCACGATGTCTTCAATAAGAAAATAGCCGAAAAATATCCGGAAAGTTATGATCCTGCCGTGCCATACGAACTGGTATTCTCAGGCGGATGCAACTTAACAGACATCATAAAAACAGAAATCGGAACAGAGGTCACCGCAGGAAAGCTGGTGTTATCCCCAACCCGCACATATGCTCCTGTTATCAAATCTGTCTTAGACCGTTACCGTCAGCAAATTGATGGTATGGTACATTGCTCTGGCGGTGCACAAACCAAAGTATTGCATTTCGTCGATCAGGTGCATGTTATCAAAGATAACCTGTTCTCTATCCCACCCCTATTCAAGCTTATTCAAAGCCAATCCAATACCGATTGGAAAGAAATGTACAAGGTATTCAATATGGGACACCGCATGGAACTTTATGTACCTGAAGAAATCGCCTCTGATATTATCTCCATTTCCGAATCGTTTGGTATAGCCGCTAAAATCGTCGGGCGTGTGGAAGAAGCAACAACTAAAAAAGTAACGATCCGTTCTCCTTATGGAGAATTTGTTTATGAATAGCAATACGCGCAAAATAGGTTGTTGGTCATAGCAAAAACGGATTACCAAGCATCGGGAAGTATTTCGATGTTATTGCGGTATAAACGGATTTTTCCATTATTTTCCAAAATCTTTAAAAGCCTGGAAATAACCACTCTGGAAGTGTTTAGCGCATATGCTATTTCCTGATGAGTTTTGTTGATGGTCAAGGTATTGTTAACTTTCGCAATGCCCCGAAGGTAATTTTCCAGTCTTTCATCCATATGCATGAAGGCAATATTGTCTATGGCCGAAAGCAATTCATTAAAACGGCTGTTATAGCTCTCAAAGACGAAATACCGCCATGTTTTATACTTACCGATCCATTCCTCCATCATACCGACGGGAATCATAAGTACCAATCCATCGTTTTCGGCCACTGCCCGGATTTCGCTTCTTTTATCACCCATGCAACAGGCCAGTGTCATCGCACAAGTATCTCCTTTTTCCAAGAAATAGAGCAACAATTCTCCCTTATCAAAATCCTCACGCATGACCTTAATAGCCCCATTGATTAACAGGGGCATGGTCTTGATGTATTGACCAATATCAATTAAGACATCTCCTTCTTTGAACCCGACAAGCTTTCCCGTTAAAGTCATTTCTTTCACCAAAGCAGGCTCAAATATCCCGTCATATACCTCATGAATAAGTGCCTCTGCCTCCATCAATTTAATTTTTAATGAGGTAATTTATCCTTGAGCAACCCATAAAACCAGGTGCCTAACAATGCTCCGAAAATAACGACTAAAATCGACAAATAGCCTGCACCCAACAATATGAACATCGGGCCGGGACAGGCTCCGACCAAGGCCCACCCCAATCCGAAAACAATGCCCCCTAGGAGCGTGCGCTTCAGTCCCTTTTCCTTATCGGCTATTTTTATGGGCTCACCGTAAATATCCTTTAGGTTATTTCGTTTAATGATTTGTACAATGATTATACCCAAAACCAATGCCGAACCGATGATGCCATACATATGGAACGACTCAAAATTAAACATCTCGAAAATCCGGAACCAGGATGCAGCTTCGGATTTGTACATCACAATGCCGAAGAAGACACCGATAAATAGGTAAACAAATGTTTTTTTCATGTGTATGATTAAAGCTATATGAACTGCCTTTCTTCTATGCTAAAAAAGCAATGGAAAGATGAAATGTACCATTATAAGGCCACCGATAAAAAAACCAATTGTAGCGGTAAACGATGGTAATTGGAGGTTACTAAGGCCTGATATAGCATGTCCTGACGTACAACCTCCTGCATATCGCGAACCAAATCCAACTAAAAGGCCTCCTATCAGTAGCAAAAACATTATTTTGATATCGGAAAAAGCGGCCTTTCCGAACAGTTCCATTGGCTGATAGGATGCTCCCGCACTCTCCAATCCGTATCCTTTCAAAGTGTCTATCGTTTTCGGGTTTATTGCCGGCACCTGATCGTGTGACAAGTAACGAGAGGCTACAAAGCCCCCTATAATTCCCCCTAACAGCACGACAAGATTCCAACGTTGCGCCTTCCAATCAAAACGGAAAAAATCACACGTTTTATCAGCACCACATATCGTGCACAATGTCTTAAAATTGGAAGACACCCCAAAACTTTTCCCGACATATAACAGCGCGAACATCATCACGGCTATCAACGGACCACTAACATACCAAGGCCAAGGACCTAATATCCATTCCATATATAATATTTGATTATTTAAAAATTAAAATCTGTGCTTGAGATTATCCAAAATACGCTCCTCTATAGAACTTTTATAGATGTTCCTTGATCAATCGCTCCAGCTCATTCGCTTGGAACACGCCCGATTGTCTCCAACGGATTTCGCCATTTCGGAACAAAATCAAGGTCGGCACCCCTCGTATGCCAAGGGTTGACGCTACTTGTGGGTTCTTGTCCACATCAATCTTGATAATGGTCGCTATATCGCCAATACGGTTTTTCAATTCGTCCAAAATAGGTGCTTGCATCTGGCATGGTCCACACCAGGTGGCAAAAAAGTCTACCAATACGGGTTTATCCTGCTGTATGATTTCTTGAAATGTCATGTCATTCCTCTTTTTTTATCCAACTTCTAATTTCTGCAAAAATCGTGTTTTGATTGCTGCATAAAGGTAACTTTAGTTACAAAACGGAACGATGTTGACTTTATTTTCGATTTGGTTTATTATCGAAATGGTTATTTCACCTTTTCCTTAATTTCAGAAATAAGTTATTCTCATCCGTGGCGGGTGAAAACGTACTATCAAATAGCTAAAAACGTCATACTTTCCAGGGTTGAGTATGACGTTTTTAGGTTTATTTTTAACTCAAAAATATTTTTTCCAACTCCAACGGAGGAATATACTGTCCGTTTCTATAAACCCGCATATTACCGCCGGAAATCTCATCGATTAAAAGGAGCTGATTGTTCGAGGCATCATGACCAAATTCCAATTTAATATCATAAAGTTCCAACCCCTTCTCTGCCAACGCTCCCTTTACAATATCACATATTTTTCTGGTCAATTCAGTAAGTTCATCATATCGCGCTTCGCTAAGGATATCCAACATAGCCAAAGCATCTCGCGAAATAACCGGATCGCCACGCTTGTCGTCTTTTATGGTGACTTCTACGAAGCGGTCTAAATCTTGCCCTTCTTCGCAATATGCCGCATACCGTCGGTAGAAACTTCCCACAGCTTTGTAGCGACAGATCACTTCCAATCCTTTGCCCAATACCTGCGCATTTTTTACAACCATAGATACATCATCTATATCCGCCGACACATAGTGGGTGGGGATTTGCAGGCTGTTCAGCAGTTCGAAAAAATACTTCGTCATTTTTAGACCTGACTTTCCTGCCCCGTCAATGGTGAGGCCCACGGTATTGGCACCCGGGTCGAAAACACCGTTTTCACCGGTTACGTCATCTTTAAATTTCAGCAGGATCCGGTTACTGTCCAATTGGTAGACATCTTTTGTTTTACCTTGATATATCAGTTGCATGGTATTGATTTTATGATGCGCAAAATACAAAAAATCTATTTAATTGTAGGAGATTATTGGAGCAAGCGGGACAATGGATTCATAGAATTAGGGCACTTACCCGTAAATATGTTTATGACCATATTTATTTTCAGTATTAACCCGTTGTGCATTTTAAATAATGCTGATTTTTAAATTGTTGATATTTCT
>JBEBRE010000076.1:0-15278 GCA_040394995.1 Sphingobacterium wenxiniae | reverse complement strand
AGCATATTTGCTTTTAGATAAAATTCCGAATAGAAAGAAAGATGCTTTCCAATAGCTGTGAAATATCCAATCCTTTTGAGTAGTGGAAATAGACAAAAACGATCGCCAACGTAATAAACACAGCGATAAACCGTTTGAAAGCATAGGCAATCAGCAGTATAACAGCAGGAATCAACAGCAATAACCAACCTTGTATTTTGATAGGTTTTAGATTGTTGTCTGACTTGTGTATATAATAAAACTTGCCGATAGCTTGGTCTTGGTTTTGGTGTTTAAAGAAAACGAAGGTTGAAGATTCCAAAGGATGTTTGATAACGGCCACCCCATCATGGAAAGCCAGCTCTTGCTGAAAACCGTTCAAACTGAATAGGAAAGTCCCGTTGATGTGTTCCATGGGGGTGTCGGCGCTGTCTATCGCTATAATAGCGAGTTTTCCATTCTGGGTTAAGTTCTCCTTGACCATGAAATTATCAATGCGCTGTGTCTGCGCATATGTCCAAAAAGGAGCAATGAGTATGAAGAGGGGTATATATATCGTTCTTATCACGGCTTTGCTATGGTGTTCGTTTCGGCAAATTTAGCTTTTTTACTTTTGAATTTTTACTTTTCTTCTGTACATTTGTGTACTATAAAACAGAATTGACCAACATGGAAAATACAGCATCTCAAAGACCTGCAAGAAAAACGGATAATAATGCAAACCGTACATCGTACTATGTAACCTTGACGATAGCCATCGCCATCGGATTGGTAGGCGTTTTCATTAGATTTGTCCCTGATGTACTGCCGGCGTTGAACCAAATGACATTCTTATTCTCTTTAATTGCAAATGTTTTAATGATTGTTGCCTCAATCATTGCTTTTAAAGTAGTTTTTGAAATTTTGGGTTTTGGGAAAAATAGCAAATAGATTTGATATTAATTATTTTGCATAAAAAAGCTTCAGGGAAACCTGAAGCTTTTTTTTAGTTTTTAGTTGATCAACGCCCAAGTATTCCAGGGAAGACGTGATAGGATAAGAATCAAACCGATGATGTAAAATATCAATACGGTTTTGTTTGCCTTTTGTTGATCAGTTTGTCTTTTAGCTTTGGAATAACCAACGGTAATTAGGATAATACCAATAAGCATGGTCAAGGGGTGCTCCACTAATTTTAAGCGCATATCTGCGTTTTTCATGACGCCCGAAGCGAACATGGTGTGGTATTGCAACGAAAAGTAATAAATGATGCCGATGACCAATTGAAGGTGGGCAGAGATTAAACCCAATAAAGCAATTTTACGGTTGTAAGGTTTTTTTCCGGCATAGTTTGCCAAAGTGATGATAATGGCAACAACCAAGGCCAATAATAAAATAACTGCTAGGGTCGAGTGTAAGTGTTTCATTCCTGTTAACATATTTGTGTGCGTGTTTAATTATGCAATCTATTATCTCCCAGTTCTCTGAATTCTGATTTGGCTTTAAAATTCGGGAAACTCTTTTCCATGCTTAACGTATAACCAATGTCAAAAAACAACCGAATATCGGCTAAAATCCCGTCAAAGCTCCAGTTTTCATCAACCTCGTCGCTAACAGCATGATAACGCCCGTTGAGCGCTTCCCTACGTTTATTGATGACGATAGTATCTGTTTCAATAAGGTCATTGCCACTTCCCATAAACAAACCGGGAACTCCTGTCTTGACGAAATTAAAATGGTCGGAGCGGTAAAACCCGCCAGAACCGGGATTGCTTTCTCCTTTTATCACGCGTCCGAACTTGGCTGCCGACTTCTCCACGTAGTCCTCGATCTCGGTCTGCCCGATACCAACGATAGAAACATCCCTGGTTGCACCTAAGGCACTAAAAGCATCCATGTTAAGGTTGGCGACGGTTTTGTTTAATGGAAATATAGGGTGTTGCGTATAATATGCTGATCCTAACAAGCCCTCTTCTTCGGAGGTGACTGCCAGGAATACAATCGAGCGTTCAGGAGGTGTTTGAGTGGCTTTAAAAGCTTTGGCGATTTCAAACAAGGCCGCTACGCCGGAAGCATTGTCAATCGCTCCATTGTAAATGGAATCGCCGTCCACTGCTTCTCCAATGCCCAAGTGATCCCAATGGGCAGTGTAGATGATTACCTCGTCCGGGCGTTTGGAACCTTCTAATTTCGCGATGACGTTGTTGGAAGTAGATTTGCGGAAGGTATTTGTTATGCCCAGAGAGGTTGTCACGCTTAGCGGAACAGCCTTAAATCCCGGCTTCTTGGCCTGCTCCTGAATATCGGAGGAAACACCTGCTAATTTGAACAGCTTAGAAGCTGTTTCATTAGTAATCCATCCTTCAAATTGGGCTAATGAGGCACCGTTATCTTCGCTAACCAATTGGAGCTGAGGACCCGACCAGCCGGTACGCACCACATTCCAGCCGTAACTGGCCGCGCCGGTTTCGTGAATCAGCAAAATACCTTTTGCACCCTGTCGGGCCGCTTCTTCGTATTTATAATCCCAACGCCCGTAATAGGTCATGGTATCGGCTTTGAACAAATTTTTGTCATATCTACCCGGATCGCTCACCATGGCTACAACCGTCTTGCCCTTTACGTCCAATCCTTCATAGTCGTTCCAATTGTATTCAGGAGCGACAATGCCAAAACCTACGAATACCAATTCGGAGGATGAGACATCTATGTTTTCCTGCAAACGGCGACTGCCAATCACGTAGTCATCTAAATAATCGATGCTGATAGATCCATCTTTTCCATTGAAAACCAATTTCTTATTTTTTGGATATGAAGTGATCTCAACCAATGGAACTTCTTGAAAATACGAATCCCCGTTTCCCGGTTTTAGACCCAGTGCCTTAAATTGTTCTTCGATATAGTTGACGGTTAGCGTATCGCCTTTGGTAAAGGGCTTGCGTCCCAAAAACGCATCAGATGACAATTTTTCTACGTAAGCTTTATAGGCATCTTCGGTGATGGCCGAAAGAGCAATCGAGTCTAAACCAGCTGGATCATACCTGGTATTTTGTCCGCGTTGGCAAGATGTCCACAATAGCGTGCATGTTACAATTATAAAAAAATATCTCTTCATCTTGAAATATTGGATTTCGGGAATAAAAATACAAGTTTATTCTTACAAAACGGCGTTTACTTCGCTATTTATCGGGAATACCTCTGCAATTGGATGAAACAGGTAAATTTTTTGCGAGTGTAGTTCGATGCATTTATATCTTTTGCGCAATTTTTCTCCTTTTCGGAAAATGCGCCCGCTCTTAATGGAAAAGATAGTGTTTTCTGCAATGGATTCGACAGTGAATGCCAGCGTATTGTCCAAATCGTGGGTTTTCAAGACACGATAGAGATGAAGGTCGGTACAACTAGATGCTGCCGGATTATCCATGTATCGCCTCAAGGCGCTAAAGATATCTTGCGGAAAGATCTGCAATTCCAAAAAAGGGTTCATGAGTTGTTTAAAATTGTTTTTCCATTCTATTCCATGCGGTTTGACTTTGTTTTTGAACTGTTGCCATGTTTTCAGGTGGGCAAATTCATGGACAGTCGTGATGAGGAAAGCATAAGGATTCAAGTCGTGGTTGATAGAAATCTTGTGGGGGCCTCCTCGAAAAGGAGCCATATAATCGCCTAATTTCGTCTTCCTGCTTCTCGATACACGAAACTGGCATTGGGTATCATTGATCCAGGCGGAAATAATAGGTGCCGCTGCTTCGGGCATATATTTGCTCAACTGTTTGGAAAAATCTGCCATGTATTGCAAACATATTATTTTTATCTGATTTATTTATTCTAAAATCTTTTATTACCTTCGTAACCGTATCAAAATAAACCATATGAATAATATTTTATCGACACCGGATTACCTGGTTTTTCTTTTCTATTTTATTATCGTCGCCTCATATGGGATTTGGGTGTACTACAAGAAGCGCTCAAAATTGGCCGGAGGCGATTCCAAGGATTATTTTCTGGCCGAAGGATCGTTGACGTGGTGGGCTATCGGAGCTTCACTGATCGCATCCAATATTTCGGCAGAACAGTTTATCGGCATGAGCGGTTCGGGGTTCAAAATGGGGCTGGCTATTGCGACTTATGAATGGATGGCCGCCATCACCTTAATCATTGTCGCTGTGTTTTTTATTCCGGTGTATCTGAAGAATAAAATATTCACGATGCCACAATTTCTCAACAAACGTTATAACGGTACAGTGGCCATGATTATGGCCGTATTTTGGTTGATGTTGTACGTAGTTGTCAATTTGACCTCTATTCTGTATTTGGGCGCATTGGCTGTAAGCAGTATATCAGGGTTCAGCTTGGAGTTTTGTATGTATGCGATTGCTATCTTTGCCGTGATCATTACCTTGGGCGGAATGAAGGTCATCGGATATACGGATGTTATTCAGGTATTCTTTTTGATTTTAGGGGGCTTGGCAACTACTTATTTGGCTTTGAGCTTGGTGTCAGAGCATTATGGAGGTGATGGCATTCTCAACGGCTATAGCATTATGACAAGTAAGGCTTCCGAGCATTTCCATATGATTCTTAAACCAGACAACGAAAATTATTTGGATTTGCCTGGACTTTCGGTATTGATTGGAGGGATGTGGATTGTAAACTTAAACTATTGGGGCTGTAACCAATACATTACGCAACGTGCCTTGGGTGCAGATTTGAAAACGGCACGAAACGGGATTCTATTTGCCGCGTTTCTAAAATTATTAATGCCAGTCATCGTTGTATTGCCGGGCATTGCGGCATACGTGCTTTGGAAAGACGGACTGTTCCAAACCGAGATGTTGCAAGGTGGAGAAGTCAATCCTGACCGGGCATATCCTGTTTTACTAAATCTATTACCTTCGGGCTTGAAAGGTTTGTCGTTTGCGGCCTTGACAGCAGCAGTCGTGGCTTCTCTAGCAGGTAAAGCAAACAGTATTGCGACCATATTTTCATTGGATGTCTATCAAAAAGTATTCAATAAATCGGCAAGCGAAAAACAATTGGTGAATGTGGGTAAAATTACCATTATCGTATCGATGGTGCTGGCCGTCTTAATTGCCCCGCATCTAGGTATTGATAAAAAAGGTGGGTTTCAATATATTCAAGAATATACGGGCTTTGTCTCTCCGGGAATCTTTGCGATGTTTATCCTAGGGTTTTTCTGGAAAAAGACTACATCTAATGCGGCGTTATTTGCGACAGTGGGTGGATTCTTGTTGTCGGTATTCTTCAAGTTCTTGCCGAATTTCGCCGACCTATCTTTCTTGAGTTCTACCGGTTTTTCGGTCTTAAGTTCGACAAGCGGTTTGTATGAAATTCCATTTATTGATCGGATGGGCTTTGTATTTGTGATCTGTATCCTCGGTATGTATATCATTAGCAAAATAGAAAATGCGAGAGGTGTGGTGCCGAACGGATTGGAAGTAGATACAAAGATGTTCAGATCGCATGGAGCATTTGTGGCCGGAGCTTTATTGGTTTCGCTGATCACAGCAGCACTTTATTTTATTTATTGGTAGTGTAGCGTACAAAGTATTGAGTACTGTTGGAGATGGGGTACCATCTAAAAAAGAGAAAGCCTCAGCAATTTTGCTGAGGCTTTTCTAATGGCTGTTGCATCTCATTTATGCATAACGTGAGTCGGGATTAGTGAAGGATCAACTTATCCCAAATACACATTGGATTATGGTTGATCCCACCAAATTTTGGTATCTAACGAGACTTCTGCTGGTACGTTAGCGCCATTTTCACTTCTTTCATTGGTGGGATAGGCCACTCTTCTGATGTAGTTTGGCAAAACAGCGTTTGTAGGCAACGTGAAATCTTTATAATCATAATCGTTTCTCCTTACATCTGTCCAAGCTTCTGTATTGAGATAAGTCGCAACGTATTTTTCTTTGAAAATGAGTTGCTTTGTCAATGCTGCCGACCCGACAGATACGATTGGGTTGCTGATGTACGTCGTAGCATCGGCGTTCGCCACTTCCAATTTATCCATACTGGCTTTAATGCCGGCTAAATAGGCATTGTATGACCTGGTTTTGTCGGTAGCAAAGGAGGCCTCGGCTTCGATGAATTTAAGCTCGGCATAGGTAATCAGCCACAAAGGTGCGGTTTCGCTGGTTAATGGCGAATTGACCGAAACATAGTTCTCGTCTTTCACGGTGTTGTTATGAGGCGGATTATCTCTGTTTCCTTCTCCATTAACGGTGCCGATCCATTTTGGATAAGTCGGATTATCCGGTACGGTGGTCGGATCGGTGATTTTTTCAATTCTCGGATCAAAAAGACCGTATGTGGTGCCATTCAAATGATCGATTAATTGCTCGGATAACCAACCGCCTAATGTTAGCGCCGCATTGTTTCTCGCCAATTGCGCCCAATCGTTTCTTGTTGTAAAGGCATACATCCCTGCATCATCAGCATTGGAGGTATAGGCGTTTTCGAGGGCTGCCAAAACCTCGCCGGGATTGTAGCTTGATTTTTTGCTTATCTTGTTGAGAAATCTTGCTTTCAGCGCATAAGCCGTTTTTAACCATGCTTCACGATTACCTCGGTGGATTAAGTCCGACGTTGCGTCTAGCTTAATGGTGGCATCGCTTTTTGAAAGCTCTGTAATGGCTTCGTCAATCAGCGAAAGAGAGATGTTGTACATGTCTTCTTCCGTTTCGTAACTGGGTGTAAAGCTTCCGCCAAAAGCATCGGTGAAAGGGCCGGCACCCCAAAGATTGTTGACCAATGACACATGGTAAGCCAAGAGGGTGTTGGCAACCCCAAGATATTCACTGCTTCCTTGCGCTATGGCCGCGTTTTTCATGTCCGTAATGTCGGCCATGGCATAGTAAATGTTATCCCAAGTCGTGCTGTAATCCACGATCTGATACGTGTCAGAACTTGCGCCTGCTGATGGATTGGCGATATATTGTACAAATGTGGAGGTAATAGAGGAGGTGCTATAACTATTATTCCCCGCTTTCTTGGTTGCGGTAGACAACATTGCTTTCAATGGTGGGTTAGCAACTTGGTTTGGGTTCGTATTTAGGTCGAAATAACTGTCGCAACCACTCATTGTGCCCAGTAGAGCCACCGTCCCAAAAACACATATAATTTTATTAAATTTTTTCATGATATCAAAATTAAAATCCAACACTTAAACCAAAGATAAATGACCTGGCGGCAGGATACGTAAATCCTGAAAAGCCGTCAATATTGCTGCCGCTATCCGTTGAACTGGATTCCGGATCCAACCCATAATAATCGGTATGGAGCCACAAATTATTTCCGGTCAAGTTAAAGTTGATGTTTTTGATCACTTTTGATTTTAGTAGCGTGCTTGGTAGCGTATATCCTAAGCTTAATGTGCGTAGTCGTATCCAGGAAGCATCTTGCACGAAATTTTCGGAAACGGTTCTGTAGCTTACCCGGTAATATCCTTCGCCATAATTGACACCTTCATAAGTACCTTGATCCAACCAAACCGCTTTGGTGTTTGGTGTTCCATCAGCCAACACGCCATCGAATACTTTCCACGATCTTCTGTCCGCTGTATAGGCGGCAGTACCAAATGAAGCATCCCAGTTCTCAAGCTGGTTGTACTTTTCAAATCCCCAGCGTGCATCAAATAGTACGGTCAGGCTCAAGTTTTTATAATTAAAAGTGTTCATAAAACCACCTATCCAATCTGGCTGTGTATTGCCCAATAATTTTTGGCTGGCAAGCGGTGCCCGCACGGGGAATCCATTTGCATCGATGATGATGGGTTTGGATTTGTCAATAAATATAGGATCTTCCGTTTCCGAACCGTAGTATCTTGCATAGTGTGTTCCATACAGGTTACCATAAGCTTGTCCGGGAATGAGTTTCATTGTAACTGTAGACCCGCTGTAGCCACTTTGGGAAGCATAGACAATCTCATCCAATCCCTCATTTATTGATAGTATTTTATTTCGGTTTGCCGACCAGTTTAGAGTGCTCGTCCATTGGAAATCCGAGGTTTTAATTGGCGTGCCCCGCAATATGATTTCGACGCCCCTGTTTCGAAGGTCACCGGCATTGATAGAAGTCGTAACATACCCTGTTGTAGAGGAAATGTTAGCCCTAAGGATTTGGTCTTTTGAAATGGAGTTGTAGTAGGTGAAATCCAATCCTAAACGGTTATCTAAAAAGCCCAATTCGGTACCAATTTCAAATGTATTGGTGAATTCTGGCTTAAGGTTGATGTTGCCCAGATTAGACGACCTCGTAAATCCGGTGTAGCCCGGCGGAAGACCTGCATACGTCGCAAAAGCAGAGACTGTTGAATAAGGAGTTGCATCCTTACCAATTTGTGCATAAGAAGCTCTTAGCTTCACCATGTCGAAATAGGAAGGGAGGTCAACGTGACTGCTCAAAATATAGCTTAATGTGGCCGAAGGATAGAAAAATGAATTATTGGGTTTCGCTAGGGTAGATGTTTTATCCTGCCTGCCAGTGAGATTAAGGTAAAGATAGTCTTTGTACTCGAAAGCAGCCTCTGCAAATACCCCCATCAGCCGGTATTGCTCACGATTGGGGTCAGTAGGGTCAATAACAGCGGCATTAGCAAGGTTATACCAATCGAATATCGTCAAACCAGTACCTAGAACACCAATTTTGTTTATATCTCTGTCATATAAATCGTGACCTAGGCGAAGTGTACCCTTCAAGTCCGTGGCTATTTCCTTCTGTAGTGTCGCAATGAATGTAGAATTGATGGCCCTAAATTTGGTGTTGTACTCCCCAACCGAACCATCTGAATTGTCGTACAATCGTTCGCCTGGTATACCTCTTGGACCTGGTGCGCTTGTAAATCGATTATCGTTGTAATGGTCATAGCCTATTCTGTATGAGAAGGAAAGCCAATCCGTGGGTGTGTACGCAAAACTTGCACCTCCGATAAAACGATGCACATCATCCTTGAATTTATTGGTTGCCGCACCGTAAATGGGGTTATTCGTTCCGCGCCATACCTGTGTGCCGTCTTCGTTAATGTAATCGCGGACATCCCATCGCCCCGAAAAGTAGGCCAAACTTTCACCAAATCTGTCAGCATTATATTTATACCCGCCCGAATTATTATAATTCAGGTTTAATCCGGCTGTTATCTTGGAACTGATTTTTAGCTCGTTGTTTAACCGTATACCGTAGTTTTTGAAATCGGTAAAAGGCATCATGCCTTTTTGGTTAAACGAGCTCAACGACAGATAGCTTCGAACAAGTTCATTTCCTCCAGAAATAGTCAATCCATTTCGGTACTGATTGCCGGTTTCATAAGCTCTTTCGTATTTGTTGAATAGTTTATCGGGGTGGGTATCGTCCAATGCTTTGGCTTCCTCAATGGTAGGACCCCAAGCAGGCCCCAGCCCAATTGGCGTGTAAACCCCCAAAATCCCGGCCGTATACGTCGTTTGCATGTCGGGTATTTTGTTGACGTTGTCAATACCGTAGGACGTGGAATAATTTATTTGAAATCCTTCTTTTCCCTTCTTGGTTGTGATGACCACAACACCATTGGATCCACGAAGGCCATAAAGAGCCGTAGCGGCACCTCCTTTTAAGATATTGATGGTTTCGATGTCTTCGGGATTGATATCGGCAGCTCTGTTGGTATTGCCTCTTAATGCGGCATTGCTGTTGCCAAAATTGTTCGTGGAATTGTCGATTAATATCCCGTCGATCACAAATAATGGATCGTTAAGCCGCTCAGGATCGATGGAATTAATGCCCCGAATCCGAATACTTGCACCTTGTCCAGGACCTCCTCCGGTACTGGAGATCTGCGTGCCCGCCACTTTGCCTTGGAGGGCGTTCACCAAATTGGCCTGCTTGTTCACATTTAAGTCTTCAGAACTTACTTTTTGAGCGGCATAGCCTAACGATCGCTCGCTTCTTTCAATCCCAAGAGCCGTTACGACAACTTCATCAATTGCAGTATTGCTGGGTTGTAATGACACGCTTAGCGTGTTCCTGCCTGCAAGATTAATTTCCTGTGTTTGATAACCGACACCTGAAATGACCACGGTGGCATTGGGATTGGCATTGAGCGTAAACAGACCGCTTTCATTGGTAGAAGTACCTTGATTGGTGCCTTTAATGGTAATGGTCGCACCCGAGACGGGATTGCCACTGCCGTCGGTCACTTTCCCCGCGACCGAGGTTTGCTGTGCATGGACAACGTAGAGCGCGCTGCTAGCCATAATGCACATTGTAGTTAGTAAATGTCTCTTCATAAGGATTATGATTATTTGTTATCTAATATAATCCAATATTCCCGTTTGTTAAAATAATGTTAAATAAAATATCGATTTTTATGGTTTTTAGTCGGATAAATGGGCTATTTACAGAAAAAAACAGCCCTTAAGGCTGTTTTTTTCTGTAACAAACTATAGATTTAGGGTGCAATTGCGCTAATTTCTGGTTAATTGGGAAGCTTACAGATGCCATTCCCTGTTTTGAACCGCCAGTTATATCTAGAACTACCGGTAAAGTGGCTATATGTGCCTGGTTGGTAGGTCAAAATTCACGGTCTGTTGCTAACTGTATCGAAAACTGCTGAATGCGGGGCTCGGGTTCAGGTGTCAACGAGAAAAATATCTTAACATTGCGGTGCTCGCATTCGACAATAAACGACCCCCGTAGGTTGTTCTCGGGGACTAGTTCACCTACACGCACGATTTTTCCAGCTTCGGCGAACACGGTTTTACAATCTTTACGAAGCATATCAGGATAAAAATCCTGAAAAAAATTACCGGAGAAAATGGAACTGCGCTCCGCGTCTTTCCACTCCGGCAGAAACGCCATCAATTCCTGTTGTCGCTTTTTCAGTATGGAGGAAACCGGTATAGCGCGGGGTGTAAGTCCTGCTTTGCGGATAATCTCGGTAGCTACTTTCGTATTTTGAGCTGCAGCAGAAGCATAGGTCACATTGCTGAAGCAGACCAATCCCAGATTATAATCCGGCAGAATCATCCAATTAGAGCCGAAACCCGGAAGTCCTCCGGTGTGTCCGACGGTCGTCACCTGATTGGCGTCACGTGTCCAGCGTAAGGCATAGCCGTAGGCAAAGGAGGTCAGGTCGCCGTTAAACTCATCCAGCGTATTGAACACCCAAGGCAATTGCATTTCCCGAAGGGATGCGCGTTTCAAGGGTTGTTCGTCTGCCCCGTCACGTGCCGGCCATGCTTGTTGGTGCAAAGCCATGTATTTGGCAAAATCGTTCAGTGTCGTGAGCATGCCACCCATGGCACCGTACACGCCATGGCCGACCATTGGCTGTTTTACCCATTTTCCGTCCACCCAACGGTAGCCTTTGGCCAAAAGCTTGTCAGGCACTTCAGTGTATTCCCAGTAGGTTTCTTTCATCCCCAATGGAGAGAGGATATGCTCATTGATATAGCTATCGTAAGATTGCCCGGAAACTTTGCGGATGATTTTGCCCAATAATGCAAAGGGGGTATTGCTGTATTCGTATTTCACGCCGGGCGTATTGGAAAAAGAGAAGCCTTCCTTGGTCAGCGCACGAAATGTCTCTTCGCTCATATCGAGCAAGCGGTCGCCCCAGGGATCGTCTTCGGGAAGCCCGCTGGTATGTGTCAGCAAATGTCGAATGGTGATGACCGGAGCATCGTCTGTCGGTACGGGCTGCTTGCTAAACTCCGGAACATACTGCTCTACGGGATCATCTAACCGAAGCTTGCCGGCATCGCGCAACTGGAGGATTGCGGCCGCGACGAAGCTCTTGGTCATCGAAGCAATGCGGAAGACGGATTTTTCACTCACCGGGATTTGCTGTTCCACATCGGTATAGCCTAAGTTGCCCAAGTGGATAATCTTGCCGTTATAGACAACCGCATAGGCCAATCCCGGCGAGTGCTGCTCGATTGCGAACGCCCGGTAATTGCTATCGATTACCGGGATGAGCTGTTTGATGGCTGTTATTGGCTCGCCTGTCTGCGCATGCGCATGTATAGTCCCCATTGACAACAACATAATCATTGAAATTTGGTAGAAATAAATTAAGTGACTCTTCATCATGGTGAAATTAATAATAAATGTTGAATGATTTTGTCTGCGACCTGCATATTCGCCTGAACTGCCGAAGCATACGTGACATTGCTGAAACACACGAGCCCAAACCCATACTCGGGCAAGACAAACCAACTGCTCCCAAAGCCCGGCAATCCGCCGGTATGCCCCACGGTCTGTTTGTCGCGGTCGCGTGTCCACCGAAGCCCATAACCATAAGCCATCGATGCGGTTCTGCCGTTAAATGTCCTAAATCCGTAAAACATCCAAGGGGTTTGCATTTCCCGCAGGGATGAGCGTTTCAGCGGTTGTTCGTCTGCACCATCACGTGTCGGCCAAGCTTGCAAGTGCAAGGCCATGTATTTGGCAAAATCGCCTAAGGTGGTCAGCATGCCACCCATCGCGCCATACACACCGTTGCCCACTAAAGGCTGTTTTGCCCAACGGTTGTCTACCCAACGGTAGCCCTTTGCCAATAGACTGTCCGGCACCTTGGTGTATTCCCAATAGGTTTGGTTCATGCCCAGCGGGGAGAGGATGTGCCGGTCGATATAGGTATCAAAAGACTGACCGGAAATGTTTTTGATGATTTCCCCCAATAATGCGAATGCGGTGTTGCTGTATTCGAACTTCAGGCCGGGTGTGTTGGAGAATGAAAAACCTTCTCTTGTCATCGTCTGAAACGTTTCTTCATTCATATCCATCAGGCGATCGCCCCAAGGGTCGTCTGTCGGAAGCCCGCTGGTATGCGTCAGCAAGTGCCGGATGGTAATCACCGGGGCATCGTCTGTGGGTATAGACCGTGTGTTAAACTCCGGGATATATTGCGATACCGGATCATCTAACCGAAGCTTGCCCGCATCGCGCAACTGGAGTATCGCGGCCGCAACGAAGCTCTTGGTCATCGAAGCAATCCGGAAGACGGACTTTTCGTTTACCGGGATTTGCTGTTCCACATCCGTATAACCAAAGGTGCCCGAATGGATAATCTCGCCGTCATAGACAACCGCATAGGCCAGCCCCGGCGAGTGCTGCTCGACTGCGAACGCCCGGTAACTGCTATCGATTACCGGAATGAGCTGTTTGATAGCTGTTATCGGGTCGCCTGTCTGTGCATAGACATCCCCCACGCACAACAACGTGATTATTAAAATTTGGTAAAAAGAAGTTAAATGATTCTTCATCACTAAATTATTGATAACGCATATACTGATTTTCTAACCATATGACAAAAATGAAACCACATAGAAACATAGGCCTTTTAAGTTATTCAATATCTGGAAAAAAGAACATATATAGGAAAACAAGTTTTCAAATATAGTCTATATGAAGCTATTGTAATGTCCTTGGGCATCTATGAGAATTTTAGCGTAATCAATAATTACTATGTTCCTATCCCGCCAAAGTCGGGACAAGTTGTGGTTAGAAAAAATGTTATGTACTAAAACTGATTTTTAATATTTTTTCTCGCTCATATAGTCATATACCAACTTGGAGATGTCTGCTAACGTCTTCCGTATGGGCTCATCCTCGATGTCTGTCGAAAGCAGTACCAGCACATACGCTCGTCCATCGGGCAGGTAGACAATTCCTGAATCGTGACAGGTGCCTGTGAAAGATCCTGTTTTATGGGCAACAACCACGTCATCCGGTAAACGGGCAGGTATCATGTTGTTGAATCGTTGCGCTTTCAGGATTTCAATCATGTCCTTGCTGGCGCCCCGGTTTACGGTATTTCCTTTCGCCATCTGCTCAAAGATGCGCATCAGGCCTTGGGCTGTGACTGTATTGTTCATGCCGCGCTGGAAGGCTTTTGTATCTTCTACGCCGCGGAGTACATGGATTCCGTCTGCACCCAATGATTTCATCGTTTTGGTCACGTTTTGCGCTCCCAGCTTGTCAATCAGGATGTTGGTGGCGAGATTGCTGCTCTCCGTAATCATGCGGAAGACGATATCGTACCATGTCGTTTTGGTGCCGATGCGCGCGTACAGGTCGCCTTCGCTGTCGGAATTGGCCGGGAGCGAATACTTGCTTTTGTCCACAATGCTGCGAAACTCGTTGTAAATCGTCAGCGAATCGGTCATCACGAATTTTCCGGCTGCTGCTTGCTTATACACTTCAATCATCACCGGTGTCTTCATCGTGCTGGCTGCATGAAACGTTTCCCCGGCATTGAAGAGCACTTGTTCCCCGTCTTGCAAATCCAATAGTGCATAGGCAAAACGGCCCTTCTGTTTTTTAAGCTCTGCGCGGATTTTGTTTCGCAAGATGGCTGTATCGAGCATCGCATTTTTATCAGGTGTAAGCACGATGTCCGACCAGTCGTTTTCCCCGCCCGATTTTTCGGATACGAACCGCCCTTCACGGATGGATTTATCGGCGTTGAAAACAAATGTGAGGAAAGGACCTTCTCCGCGCTCGGTATTGTCATACACGAGCCGGAACAAATCGCCGTGGAAATGCCGGAGCTGCCCGCTGTATTGGGGTAATTTCGAGAAATCCAACCGCAATGTACTGTCTTTAGACGGGCTGATTATAGCACGGCCAATCAATCCATTCCGGTAAGCACCTGCATAATCCGATAACGGCAACGTCCGTTTCAGCAAAGGATCTGGTTGCACGGGTTTAGATGCCGCACGTGTGGAATCCTGCCGTGCCTGCGAACGATCGAGCTCTTTTTTATAGCCTGCGATCCAGTCGAATGGCTCATTCCCCAAATAGTGATCCAGTATATGGTTAATAATTGCCCAGTAAGCGCCGGAAGACAACTGGTTGGTCAACACCACGATACCGAGTTTCTTTTCCGGCACCATCGCGATCTGCGACACAAAACCTGTGAGCAACCCACCGTGTCCAACGACCTTTACTCCCCGGTAGTCATACGTACGAAAACCCAAGGCATATCCATAGAAATTTTTTTGGTTTGGTTTCAACCATTCGGGCTCCTTGCTTACAGGCATCGGTCGCACGATCTTCCAAAGTTCCTCCGTTGCTGCCGGTTTGAATAGTTGGAAACCGTCGGGTGTACGGCCCGAGTCAAGCTGCGTGATCAGCCAGCGGGACATATCCGTGGCCGACGAAGCGATGCCTCCGGCCGGATTGCCATTGTCGCCGATATTCGTTTCAAAATACCGTTCCCGCACCTCCAGCTTTCCATCGCGCCTGGCATGTGCATAAGCAACATTAGGCTGGTTTTTCAATGTACTGTACTTAGCTATGGAGTTTTTCATGCCGACGCG
>JBEBRE010000075.1:0-15463 GCA_040394995.1 Sphingobacterium wenxiniae | reverse complement strand
GACTTTGGGTAATATATGCCTTTACTTGACGCCGATGCAGCGCAGACTTTACCGGGATCCCCTACCTCAATTCTTCGGATATTTTTTGTCCGATAATATTCACTTCCTCATCCATTCCGAACATAGGTAGTTCCGTTTCGGGATGGAGCTTAAGCCAGGAAGTATCCGTATCACGAATGATTTTCACGTATTCCTTACCGTCCTTGAAAACCATATATACGTCCTTTTCCTCGGGAAATATGGCATAAACACTATCGCCTATTTCAATATCAAATGGTTCTTGTGGGCCTTGTAGTTCCATGTCTTTATTTTTTTCCAAAGTTAGTTTTTTTTGATAAAATTCTTATTTTAGGGCGTCCAGTTATGAACATACTACAGCAAATAGCACTCACCAAGATCAAGGGCGTTGGCCCTCGAATTGCCCGTAACCTATTGGCTTACTGCGGTTCAGTGGAAAATATTTTTCAGGCAGGCAAGAAGGAATTATTAAAAATACCGAATATCGGCCCGCTTTTAGTCGAGGCTATCCAGGCCAAAGATTACCTGGAAGAGGCTGAAAAAGAGCTGGCTTTTGTTAAGAAACATCATATCGAGGTACTTTTTATAGAAGATGAAAAATATCCTAAACGCTTAAAACAATGTGAAGATGCCCCTTTGGTACTTTATTTCAAAGGAAACGCATCGCTAGACTCCAAACACTGCGTGAGCATTGTCGGCACACGAAATGCCACCAGTTATGGAAAAAACCTAACAGACGAACTCGTCGCTGGACTGCAGGAATTTGACGTGCAGGTTATCAGCGGATTAGCATATGGGATAGATGTACAGGCGCATCGACAGGCTCTCAAGCAGGATATTTCCACTATTGGTGTGCTTGGTCACGGATTGGATATGATCTACCCCGCTGTCCATCGGGAAATTGCCGGTAAGATGTTGGAAAAAGGAGGCCTGTTGACTGAATTCCCTTCCGGGACAAAGCCTGACCGTGTAAATTTTCCTGCCAGGAACCGCATTATCGCCGGATTAGCAGATGTCACCGTCGTGGTGGAGGCCGCGCGCAAAGGAGGAGCTCTCATCACAGCAGAAATAGCCAACAGCTACAATCGTGATGTGTGTGCTTTCCCAGGACGTATCGATCAGGAATATTCGGAAGGATGCAACTATCTCATCAAGACCCATCGCGCCCACCTCATACGGAATGCCGAAGACTTGATCTATCTGATGGGCTGGGATCGGGAAATAAAACCGAAACCCGACGCACAACTGTCTTTTTTACCTCCCCGTTTGAGCAAAGATGAACTAGCGGTCTACAACTATCTGAAAGAACAAGAGCAGGCACGGGTGGACGACATTGCTATCTATCTGGATTGGCCAATGAGCAAACTGGCCTTTATTTTATTGGAGATGGAGATGAACGGACACATCCTCTCCCTACCTGGAAAAGTGTATAAGAACCTATAAACCTTACTGATATATTACATGCAAAGCGAAAAGAAAATCTTATGGAAAGTCATCGGAGCCTCCTCTTTGGGCACGCTTATCGAATGGTACGACTTTTTCATTTTCGGAAGCCTATCCGTGGTACTAGCCACGAAGTTTTTTCCTTCGGATAATCCCACTGCAGCATTCCTGTCCACCCTGGCCACCTTTGCCGCGGGATTCGTCGTGCGTCCTTTTGGCGCACTGTTCTTCGGACGATTGGGCGATATGATTGGCCGAAAATACACCTTTATGGTTACGCTTATCCTAATGGGTGGCGCGACTTTTCTAATAGGTTGTACACCCGGTTACGATTCTATTGGCTTTTTTGCACCACTTATTGTTCTCATACTACGTTTGTTGCAAGGGTTGGCCTTAGGTGGGGAATACGGCGGGGCCGCGACATATGTTGCAGAGTATAGCCCCAAAGGCGAGCGCGGTTATTGGACATCATGGATACAAACCACGGCAACTTTTGGCTTGTTCATTTCCCTGATCGTGATTTTACTTACCCGCGTATTATTGACAGAACAACAATTCGATGACTGGGGCTGGCGCTTACCTTTCTTGCTGTCCATTTTTATGGTATATGTATCTTATCTCATCCGCAAAAACATGGATGAATCGCCGGAATTTAAGAAAGCCAAGGTAGAGGGCAAAACCTCGAAAAATCCGCTTAAAGAAAGTTTCGGCAACAAATACAATCTTAAATTTGTCCTGCTGGCCTTATTTGGTGCAGCCATGGGACAAGGCGTCGTTTGGTATACCGGGCAATTTTACGCCATGAGTTTTATGAAAACGGTCATGTTTTTAGACACTGATCAGGCCGATATGATACTAGGAATTGCTTTACTGCTCGGGACACCCTTTTTTGTTGTTTGTGGCAAGCTGAGTGACAAGGTAGGCCGAAAATGGGTCATGCTCACCGGAATGTTGTTGGCCTTATTGACGTATCGTCCAATATACGAAGCGATGTATCAGATCACAAACACCGCACATAAAACGGTCCTGCAAGAGAATACCGATGCGCATATAACTACCGTAAAAACCCCAAATGGCATAGACGAACGGTCTGAAACCACTGCTTCTTTTACAGATGGCACTGTTGTTAAGCAAACTGTTATCACTCATCTCAACCATGATGGCCAAATCATCTTGAAAGAAGACGGTACGCCGCATACACTTTCCAAAACCACGATACATATCAGCGGTTCAAAATATGCCACACTTGTAGGATTGATTTTCATCCAAATCTTATATATCACAATGGTGTACGGGCCTATCGCTGCTTTCTTGGTGGAAATGTTTCCAGTCAAGATACGGTACACTTCTATGTCATTACCTTATCATATCGGAAACGGTATTTTCGGGGGATTGTTGCCCGCCGTATCAACCTATCTGGCTAGCAATTCCAAAAACAATGGGGCAACTGATTTTTACCTGTCGGGACTATGGTATCCTATTATCATTTCGGCAGTCTGCTTCGTTATCGGCGCTGTTTACATTACTAAAAACATGACTTCTAAAAATTTATAACACGATGGAAAGCATTAAAAAAATATTGGGTCTTCTTTGGATTGCGCTGGCCCTGCTCACCGCCTACTTCTGCATCTTTCAGTTTGGGCTACCCAAATTAAGCACCGGACATCAGGAAGATTTGGTTTTCGGTCTGATCATTCTCTTTATTTTAACCCCTATTATCAGCTTAGGATTAGGCATTTTCGGATATTATGCTTTGCGGGGTGAATATAGTGAAAACAAACTATGACTTTTGTCAACTGACAATCAAGCGACTATGCAAAGCATTGTAAATTACTTTGCACAGTATTATTTTTTTGCTACTTTTGTCGCGGGTAAGTCTCCTACGACCAGCTCCCTTTGACTCCCCCAGGTTGGGAACAAAGCAAGGGTATTAGGTTGAGCGGTGCGATAGGAGTAGCTTACCCATTTTTTATGCCTTTTGATCAACGATAAATTCCTCCCCTAACAAAATTAGGCTATTCCAATAGTAAAAATAAAAAATCACGCCATTCTGTAGCGAATTGCAACCGATCGACGTTATCTTATGGTATAAGATTAACTAAAGCACTTTATATTATGAACCTGACCTCTACATTTAGCCGATTTTTTATGCTGTTAGGAGCATTTTTCTTGATGCAATCGTGCGACAAGAAGGAAGTAGAATACGAATACAAAATAAAGGTTCCTGTTCTGGAGAAAATGGCAAGTATCCGCGCGATGGGTGTCGATTTTATAGCCCCTCAACCCCTCGCTGCCACGGGCAAAATCTACATTTTCCAAGACTATCTTTTTATCAACGAGCCTAATGAAGGTATCCACATTATTGACAATAAGAACCCGTCTTCTCCTAAATCCATTTCTTTTCTGAAGATTCCGGGAAATGTAGATCTAGCCGTAAATAATGGAATACTGTATGCCGATAGTTATGTAGACCTGTTAACTTTTGACTTGTCCAACCCCACTCAGCCAAAATTATTGGAACGGATAGAAGATATTTTTGAATCGCAATATTATCTCACCTATACAAACGGTGTAACCGAAAAGAATGTCATTGTGGCATACAAAGACAGCTTGGTCAAGGGCAACAATGTCGGCGTGTTCTGGCCGGGAATGTCTGTAGCAGAATTGGCTTATAGCAATGATGGCGGAGGCTTCGGTAATTATGGAATGGGAGGATCCATGGCACGGTTTACCTTGGCGCGTGGACATCTATACACCGTCAACAACACTTCATTGCACTTGTTTGATGTAGACAATCCTAGAAAACCGGTGTTTGTGAAAAACATTCCGCTGGGCTGGGGTATCGAGACCATTTTTCCCTATAAAGATAATTTATTCATCGGTTCAACCACCGGCATGCACATTTACAGCTTGGAAAAACCTGCCGACCCGGAACAGCTTTCCGTCTATCGCCACTTCACAGCTTGCGATCCGGTGGTGGTAAACGATCAATATGCCTTCGTAACCTTGCGAAGTGGCAACATTTGTGGCTTAACCAATGATGTACTGGAAGTCATCGATATACAGAATCTGGCCCTGCCTAAATTAGTGAAGTCGTATGACATGGACAATCCACATGGTCTAGGTCTTTCGGGCAATGTGTTATATATCTGCGAAGGTGATTACGGTTTTAAGAGCTTCGATGTCTCCGATGTGAACACCATCGACCAAAATATGTTGGAACATCTTAAAAACATCAAAAGCACGGACGTGATCCCGGGACCAAAATCGTTGATTGTGATCGGCGAAGATGGTGTTTGTCAGTACGATTATTCTAGCAAAGATAAAATCAAGTTGTTGAGTTGTATTTCGAAATCTAGCGAGAAGTAAGAAACACTCCATTACTTGCCCCTACTTTCGATGAGGGCTGGGGGTGAAGAATTAAAGGCGAGAAGCATCAAACAACACTAAAGACACGTTATACCATGTCCAACTTAATGAGATGTATTTTATGCATAGGATTCTTTTTTCCATTTTCAGAATCCTATGCACAGAACAGTCAATATACCACACATCAAGAAGCGGGAATGCTTACCTACGGCCCCTTATTTCAGGACCTGGGTTTTACCTTGCAAACGTTTCACGGGGTGAAGCTCCAAGATAAGCTTTCCCTCGGACTGGCCCTTGGCGTGGACAAATACCGAGCTGATGGGGAAGAAAATTTTTGGGTGGTGCCTTTGGCCCCCCGGTTGGTATTCGACATTCCGATGCGTGCCTATAAGCTGTGCCTCGCTACGGATATAGGTTATGGATTTGACTGGTTAAACAAAAAGGAAGCTAACGATCAGAAACGGGTTTCGTATGGCGGTAGCTTGATGTTACAACCGACGGTAGGTTTTAAATTTGCCATGGGCGAGAATCATTTCTGGTCCATTTCCTTTGGATACAAATACCAAGGATTTCAGAAAGTAGAAGAGACCAAACCCTGGGGGCAACCCAATGCGGATTATACCCAACGCATGCTGGTCAATTATAAACTGCAACGACTGGTCGCCAAGATCGGATGGGGATTTTAAGGGATTTATTGGTCTATAAACTCTACCATAATCACTTCATCTTGCTGCAGACCCAACAGTCGGCTTGCGTTACCCTTATTGATCGCTATTTCCAAAAAATTGCTGATACCGAACAGGCAGAGCTTCTCTCCTTCCGGCACCTCATTGTAATGCCAACTAAGTTGATTGATGGTTTCGTTTCTTTTAAAATGCAATTTGAAGCGACGTCCTTTTTGCACTTCATTAAACAGTTCTTTGCTAATATTGCTAATCACATTACCAAAAGAGTCGATGTATGCGACATGGCCTTTGATCGTATTGGTATCAATCCACGGCTGTACCATCACCCTCTTCAGCGGCTTGTCAAGGGGCAAGCCAATATCGGAAAGTTTCCCTCCTTTAGCAATATGGCATGCTGCTTTTGTCAAAATATCGGCCAAAGGAAAATGCAGATAACGCAAGTCCTGCCGAATATCAATTTCAAAAAGCTCTTGGGCTTCTTTTTCCCCTAAAATAATGCTAAAAATGCCGTTATCCGTTCCGACAAAAAAATGGTCTTCAAACTTCATCATAGCATAGTGCGCGCCTTCTTGGAAAACGGTATCTATACCGATAAGATGGACCGTGCCTTTCGGGAAATAGTGGTAAACATTTCGCAACACTACAGCGGCACGTTGCACATCGAACAGTGGGATTTCATGCGTAATATCCACCAAGCGGACATCGGGCAACAGCGAAATGATACTGCCTTTCAATGCGGCCTGGTAAAAGTCGCGGTGTCCTAAATCTGTCGTCAGTGTTATTACTCCCATACTTGTACCTCGTAAAGATACTAAAACGTTACATAAATCCTTGGTGAAATCCCTCTATCCCCTCTGATTTGTGAAGACACAAACTAGGGCAGTGATTGAGCCTTGGCACGCGTCTCCACGAACCGATCATGCGAACAAAGAAAAGCAAAAATAACAAAAGAAATAGCATTCTTAATTTTATGGAATGGAAAATATCTATTTTTTTTCAAAGTGATTAAATAGACAATTATAGTTTGTAATTTTGAGGGAGATGGAGCCAACAATGAAATACAAAGGTTTAATTTAGACCCTTGATTTAGGACAAAAATGAAGTGCATTCCAAAAATAAAACATTAATAATTTGAACGAAGTATTGATAAATCTGGATGACGTCAACTTGATGACGTTATGGGGCGCTCAAAACGAAAATTTTGAACAGATAAAAAAGAGTTTTCCTAAGCTACGTCTGGTAGCGAGGGGAAATGAACTCAAGGTGTTGGGCGAAGAGTCCGAACAACATCGGTTTAAAGAGATATTTCAAGGTATTATAGATCATATCCAGCGCTTTCAATCGTTACATTCCATGGAATTGGAGGAATTGACTGGAACAGCCGTCCCCCCCCACAAAACCGAAGATAAAAAGAGCGTGGAAGGCACGGGGATCAAGGGTGAGCCAATAGTATATGGGACCAACGGTTTGATCGTTCGGGCGCGGACACCGAATCAGCGAAAAATGGTGGAAAGTATCTTAAAAAACGACATCCTTTTCGCTATCGGCCCGGCTGGAACAGGAAAAACCTACACAGCAGTAGCATTAGCAGTGCGGGCATTGCGCAACAAAGAGATCAAGCGTATCATTTTAACGCGCCCCGCTGTAGAAGCAGGAGAAAATCTGGGCTTTTTGCCAGGCGATCTTAAAGAAAAAGTCGATCCTTATTTGCGTCCATTGTACGATGCATTGGATGACATGATACCAGCCGACAAGTTGAAAGATTACTTAGAGCGCCGTGTCATCGAGGTAGCGCCATTAGCCTTCATGCGTGGACGAACATTGGACAACTGCTTTGTGATTTTAGACGAGGCGCAGAATGCCACCGATATGCAATTAAAAATGTTTTTGACGCGTATGGGGCCAACCGCCAAATTTATCGTCACAGGCGATTTGACACAGATCGATTTGCCGAAGAAAACGCAGTCTGGACTGGCTACCGCCATTCAGCTGTTGGATCACATACAAGGCATAGATGTGATACATTTAAGTGGTGCGGATGTCGTGCGGCACAAATTGGTCAAGCGGATTCTGGAAGCTTACGGAGATATTAAAAAGTAGACACAACAAGCACATCAACACTATATGAATGCAATAAAAGAAACAAATTTTAACTTCGACAACCAAACGGCATTTTACCGAGGCAAGGTTCGGGATGTTTATACCATTGCCGATAAATATTTGGTGATGGTGGCATCCGACCGGATTTCGGCATTTGATGTGGTGTTGCCCCGTCCTATACCCTACAAGGGGCAGGTGTTGAACCAAATAGCGGCCAAGTTTCTAAAAGCTACCGAAGATATTTTACCCAACTGGGTGATCGATGTTCCCGATCCAAGTGCCACAATTGGCGAAAAATGCGAACCTTTCAAAGTCGAAATGGTCATCCGGGGATACCTATCCGGCCATGCCTGGCGCACGTACCGAGAAGGCGGTCGGGAATTGTGTGGTGTGACGTTGTCCGAAGGATTAAAAGAAAACGACAAACTGCCAGAAGCCATTATCACGCCGACGACGAAAGCCGCTGTAGGTCATGACGAGGATATATCAAGAGCGGACATCATCGCGCAGGGAATTGTCAGCGAAGAAGATTATGCTCAATTGGAAAAATACGCGCATGCTTTGTTCCAACGGGGTACAGAAATAGCCAAAGAAAGGGGATTGATTTTGGTCGACACTAAATACGAATTTGGCAAAAAGGACGGCAAAATATATTTGATGGACGAAATTCATACGCCCGATTCTTCCCGCTATTTCTATGCAGATGGTTATGAAGAACGTCAAGCAAATGGGGAACCGCAACGTCAATTATCAAAGGAATTCGTTCGGCAATGGCTTATTGAGAATGGCTTTCAGGGAAAAGATGGACAACAAGTTCCCGAAATGACAGACGCCATTGTAGCATCCATTTCTGATCGCTATATCGAGCTGTACGAACACATCACAGGCGAAACGTTTCAACGTGCCGATAGCAACGAAGCAGTAGCTCGGGTGGAAAGAAACGTTGCAGAAGCATTAAAGAGATTATAACAAATAATTGTTGGTGTCGCATACCGCACACCTCTATACGCAATCTAGAAGAAAATGAAATTTACAGTTGACAAGCACGAACGATACGTGGTTATTGAACCCTTGACCGAGGTTTTAAACGGTGAGAAAGCCGTCAAATTAAAGGGGGAATTTATGTTACGCAACACAGGAGGCCAACGAAACATTGTGTTGGATTTAAAAAACGTGACAGAAGCCGATGAGGATGGATTGCGCGTAGGCCTGCTGGCCAGAAGGCTTTGCAAGGCATCAGGAGGTCTGTTCATTCTTACAGGTTTAAGTCCGCAAGTGTCCGATCTCTTAAAATTATCCAAATTGGACAGTTATTTCAAAATCGCAGAGTCGGTCTCAAGAGCTGAGGACATGATCTTTGGCCATGAAATCCGTCTTGACCTGAAAGGAGAACAGCCGGCATGAGGTTTGAAGTTTTGATCTTGGGAAATAGCTCGGCAACGCCCATCTATGGCCGCCACCCTACCTCTCAAGTCATAAATTTCAATGAGCAACTGTTTTTGATTGATTGCGGTGAAGGTACGCAGATGCAACTGTTCCGTTATGGTATACGCAGTAACCGCATCAACCATATTTTTATCAGTCATTTGCACGGCGACCACTATTTGGGATTAGCGGGGCTCTTGTCTTCCATGCATCTGCACGGAAGACAGAGCGATTTACATCTATATGGTCCGCAAGCTTTAATGGAAATATTAGATCTGCAATTTAGATATTCAGATACTGTCTTGAAATATAACCTCATCTTCCACCCCACCAATCCCGACACAGAAGAAGTCATTCTTGAGCTACCCCATTTAAAAGTAGCTTCCTTTCCCCTGTATCATCGTGTGCCCTGTACCGGATTCCGATTTAACGAAGGAAAACGATTAGCTACCTTGAGAATCGAGGAAGTGGAATGTTTAAATATCCCCTTGCCTTATCTCAAGCTCTTAAAAAAAGGTATAGACTATGTTACAGATGACGGAACACGATACCGGGCCGAAGAATTGACGTATCCTGCACCCAAATCCAGAAGCTATGCATATTGTTCTGATACGCGTGCTTTTTCCGACTATATATCCTCCATCCAGGAAGTAGATTTACTCTACCATGAAAGTACCTTCTTACATGAAATGGTGGAAAGGGCAACCGAAACATTGCACAGCACGGCGCTTGAAGCCGCACAAGTAGCTGAACAGGTTGGCGCAAAGAAGTTGCTGTTGGGGCATTATTCGGCGCGTTACAAAGAATTGGAGCCTTTATTGAACGAAGCCAAATTGACTTTTCCCGAGAGCGAATTGTCCATCGAAGGGAATTGGTATAGTGTCTAATAGGAATCTTATATAAGTTATTTCTCACAGATCACATAGATGTGCACAGGAACAAAACCTGTATTGATCTGAGCTATCTGTGAGCCATTGGTCTTCCAAAGCCGTTTCGATATTATGGAGAAAGTTGACCAACTCCATCTTCCGTTTCCCCTCTTCTTGAATATAAGGTTTCCGACCTTAGCGAATTAGCATAAAGTTTATGGTTTTTGTAGATTTTTCCTCATCTTTACAGCTCGAAAAATTTGTAATTAGACAATTATTATGTCTTTCAACTTAAACAATTTATTACGGGATAACATCAAAAAACTTATTCCCTATTCTTCTGCTCGGGATGAGTTCAAAGGAGAAGCATCGGTGTTATTGGATGCAAACGAAAATGCCTTTGGATCCCCTTATAATAAAAATTACAACCGCTATCCCGATCCTTTACAACTTCGCCTAAAAGAAAAGCTATTTAAGATAAAGGGCGTGCCAGTTGAAAATATCTTCTTGGGAAACGGCAGCGATGAAGCTATCGACATCCTTTACCGGGCGTTCTGCCAACCAGGAAAGGACAACGTTATCTTGGTTCCTCCGACATACGGCATGTATGAAGTGTCAGCCAACATCAATGATATAGCTTGTCGCAAGGTCAATCTCACAAGCAATTATCAATTAGATTTGGACGGCATTGCTATGGCCATTGACGCACATACCAAGTTGATTTTTATCTGTTCCCCCAACAATCCAACTGGGAATAGCATCAACAGAAAGGATGTTGAAACGTTATTGGTGAATTTTGATGGTTTGGTGGTGGTAGACGAAGCCTACATCAATTTCTCCAAATCACCTTCTTTTACCAAGGATTTAGCTGAATTTCCAAACCTGGTTGTTTTGCAAACGCTATCAAAAGCATGGGGATTGGCGGCATTGCGTTTGGGCATGGCTTTTGCCAGTCAAGAGATTATTGCCATTTTCAATAAGATAAAACCACCGTACAACATCAACCAAGCCACGCAGGAGATTGTTCTGGAAGCATTGGAAAACGTGGATCAGGTGAACGCCTGGATCAAGGAGACGGTGAATGAACGGGAAAAACTCGTCACTGCTTTGAAGAGTATCGAACAGGTAGAACATATCACACCATCCGACGCCAATTTCATTTTAGTCAAATTGCAAGAACCACGTGCGCTATACAACTTTTTAGTAAGCAAGGGAATCATTGTTCGCGATCGTTCAAAGGTGGAGTTGTGCGAAGGCTGTTTACGTGTTACCGTTGGTACAGGACAAGAAAATGAGGCTTTATTAGAAGCCATGCGGTTGTTTTATGGGATTTAAGAAGTGTCTAATAAAATGAAAAATATACTATTTATCGATCGCGACGGTACATTGATCTTGGAACCGGAAGACGAACAGATCGATTCGTTTGCAAAGTTAAAATTTTATCCAGGAGCTCTCCAATATTTACCAAGGATAGCCCAAGAACTGGATTTCGAGCTGGTGTTGGTGACCAATCAAGACGGGTTAGGAACGGCATCGCATCCCGAAGAACATTTTTGGCCAGTACACCATTTTGTCATAGAGACCTTTAAGGGGGAAGGCGTGGAATTTACCAAAGAGCATATCGACCGTACTTTCCCCCACGAGCAGGCTCCCACCCGCAAACCAGGTATTGGATTATTACATGAATATTTTGACATGGACAAATACAACTTGGCCTCATCGTTCGTTATTGGCGACCGAATCAACGACGTCAAGCTAGCCGAGAACTTAGGTGCAAAGGCGATATGGTTGCGTAATAATGATGATCTGGGCAAGGCAGAAAATGTTGCCATTGATTCCAACGTCATCGCTTTGGAAACCACGGATTGGAAATCCATCTATGAATTTTTAAAATTGGGTACGCGTACTGGCGAGCATCATCGCAAGACCAATGAAACGGATATCTATATCAAACTCAATTTAGACGGCTCAGGCAAAGCCGCTATCGATACCGGACTTCCGTTTTTCGACCATATGTTGGACCAAATCGCCCGTCATGGCAACCTGGATTTGACTATAAAGGCAAAAGGCGATTTGCATATCGATGAACATCATACAATTGAGGACACAGGAATTGCGCTTGGCGAAATCTTTTTGAAAGTACTGGGCGACAAACGGGGCATTGAACGCTATGCCTATACCTTGCCGATGGATGATTGCCTGGCACAGGTGGCCATTGATTTTGGAGGCAGAAACTGGATTGTATGGGATGCGGCATTTAAACGGGAAAAAATTGGTGATATGCCTACGGAAATGTTTTTCCATTTCTTTAAATCGTTCTCCGATGCATCGAAGTCTAACCTCAACATCAAAGCGGAAGGCGACAACGAGCACCATAAGATCGAAGCCATTTTTAAAGCATTTGCCAAATCTATTAAAAAGGCCGTACGTCGCGATGCAGAAAACATGCAGTTGCCAAGCACCAAGGGGGTTTTATAAATCCTCCCCTACCCCCTCCAAAGGAGGGGGAACAGTATGCTGTCCGGAAGCATCAAATATTTGGGGATAAAAAAAACAATAAACTCTCCCCTTTGGGGGATAGGGGGATACCAAAATGATTGGAATAGTTAATTACGGCGCCGGAAATATTTTTTCACTGACGGCAGCATTAGACAGGATAGGCATTGGCTACGATATGGTAAATGAGGTGGCTGATTTTGACCGCTACGAACGCATTATCATTCCGGGTGTGGGGCATGCCGGTGCAGCCATGCAGAAATTGAAGGATTCCGGATTGGCTACATGCATTGCCGCACTGGAAAAACCCGTATTGGGCATTTGCGTCGGCATGCAGCTTCTCACTTCCTTTTCAGAAGAGGGAAATGCAGATCTTCTGGACATTGTTCCCCTAAAAACCTTACATTTCGAAGGTCGAATCACAGAAAAAGTACCCCATATGGGATGGAACAGTGTCTCACCAAAGGGCGATTGCCCACTTTTTCGGGACATTGGCAATAATAGCTATTTTTACTTTGTGCACTCCTATTTTATAGAATACGATGCCCAATATACCAGTGCCGTTTGCCAATATGGCATTCCCTTTTCCGCGTCTCTGCAGAAAAACAATTTTTTCGGCGTGCAATTCCACCCGGAGAAATCAGGACCAGCAGGCGAGCAACTGTTGCTAAATTTTTCAAGGATAGGTATATAGATTTTAGGCCGGATATCCGGACATTTTTTTTAATTTTGACTTTTAAATTTAACAGGTAACTATGTATATCATTCCCGCAATCGATGTTTTGGACAAAAAGGTTGTCCGTTTACGAGAAGGAAGCTACGAAGATGTGACCACTTATTCCATCTCGTTGGAAGACCAAATCGCAAAATACCATGCCAATGGAACGGAAATTGTGCATATCATCGACTTGAATGGTGCTAAAGGTGATTTTAGCAATCAAGCCTATCTCTTTGATGTTATCCGCAAAACGGATATGAAAGTACAATACGGTGGTGGCGTACGCAGTATCGAGAAAGTGAAAGAATTGGTCGATGCCGGTATTTACCGTGTCATCGTCGGTACACAGGCTATTACAAATCCTACTTTTTTGGAAGAGTTAAGCAAACTCAATGAAGGACGTGTGAAATATGCCGACCACATTGTCATCGCCATCGATGTGCTGGACGAAGTAATCAAATACTCGGGGTGGCTAGAAAGTTCACCCATCAAATTGATCGAATATATAGACAAGTGCCTCTCCTTAGGATTCTTCCGTTTTCTTTGTACAGATATCAGTAAAGACGGGAAACTGGGCGGTGCGGGGGTTGAGCTGTACCAAAAATTATTGGATCACTCCCCTATCATTAAATTGATTGGTTCGGGTGGCATTAGTTCCATGGCAGATATTGAGGCACTAAATGCTTTGGGTCGTATGGAATCCTGTGTCGTAGGGAAAGCTATTTACGAGAACAAGATTACGATCGAAGAGATTAAGGATTGGAACCTAAAATCTTTAATTCGCTTCTAAAATGCTGGCAAAGCGCATTATTCCCTGTTTGGACGTGAAAGACGGCCGTACGGTAAAGGGTGTAAACTTTGTCGATCTTCGTGATGCCGGCGATCCGGTGGAGCTGGCTTGGCAATATTCGCAACAGGGCGCCGATGAGTTGGTGTTTTTGGACATTACGGCTACGCATGAAAAGCGCAAGACAACCATTGACTTGGTCAAGGCTGTTGCCCGACAAGTCAACATACCGTTCACTATCGGAGGGGGAATCAATGAATTATCCGATGCCGAGATCTTGTTAAATTCAGGAGCAGATAAGATATCCATCAACTCTGCGGCTGTTCGAAATCCACAACTTATTGATGATTTGGCGAAATCTTTCGGTCGGCAATTTGTAGTGGTGGCGGTGGATACTCGTTTTGTAGAGGGAAAAAATTATGTTCACCTCCGTGGGGGAAGAGATAAGACAGATATATATACGGAAGACTGGATCCTGGAGGCAGAAGATAGAGGTGCAGGTGAAATATTGCTCACTTCAATGGATCATGACGGCACAAAAAATGGCTTTGACAACATTTTTTTAAAGCAAATCAACGATTCCATCCAGATTCCGCTTATTGCTTCCGGAGGTGCCGGAAATCAGCAACATTTTGTGGATGTATTTCAACAGGCGAATGTGAATGCAGCCTTGGCGGCTTCGGTCTTTCATTACGGTGAAATTCTGATTCCGGATTTAAAGGCTACACTACGTCAAAACGGAATCGTCGTTAGATAGAAAAAGTAAAAGAGGTGCAAAAAACAGACCGTGAAGGTAACGGTTAAACAACAGCTATGATAATAAATTTTGCAAAAGGAGACGGATTGGTTCCAGTGATTGTCCAAGACGCACAGACACTGGAAGTGTTGATGTTGGGCTACATGAACCAAGAAGCTTGGGAAAAAACGCAAACCGAGGGAAAAGTTACTTTTTATTCAAGAAGTAAAAATCGGCTGTGGACCAAAGGAGAAGAAAGCGGACATTTCTTGCAGGTTGTAAGCGCCCATATAGACTGCGACCAAGATACTGTCTTGATCAAGGCAAAACCCGAAGGTCCGACTTGCCATACAGGATCACGCAGCTGTTTCAATACCGAATACAATCAAAATTTCCTGTTCCAATTGGAACGTATCATCCAACACCGCTATGATTTCCCCAGCGAAGAATCCTATGTAAACCGATTGCGAGGCAGAGGTCTCAATAAAATTGCGCAGAAAGTAGGTGAAGAGGCTGTCGAAACGGTTATTGCGGCCTTGGCAGAAACCGAACAGGATTTTATAAACGAGTCCTCCGATCTTTTTTTCCATTTGCTTGTTTTACTTAAAGAAAAGGGATTGGATATACAAACCATTGCCAAGAATTTAGAGGGAAGACATCAGTAAATTAAATCCAAAAGCAACAATAGATGTCTTTCCTACGAATAACAGAACTGTAATTCTTATTTTAGCACATACCTTTTAAATTCTAGGCAGTGTACGTACCTCCAGCTCTTTCTTGAAAGAGACCAAAAACAAGAAGCGTATATGTTTCAGG
>JBEBRE010000074.1:0-15685 GCA_040394995.1 Sphingobacterium wenxiniae | reverse complement strand
CCCCTTAAACCGGTTTCCAATGAGGGTTGCTCCATGCTGATCATAGAAGTGTCAGAAATAACAATAACGTCGTTTTTAAGACGCTCTTTATGCTGCTTCACAAAAGTGCCTAAGTTAGCTGACCCTACTTCTTCTTCTCCCTCGATCATAAATTTTACGTTGCAGGTCAAGGCATTGTGTTCCATCATGTATTCAAAAGCCTTCACGTGCATATAAAACTGACCTTTGTCATCGGCAGCGCCACGGGCATAGATTTTTCCGTTGCGAACGGTCGGCTCGAAAGGCGGTGTGTCCCATAGTTCCAACGGATCGGCGGGTTGTACATCATAATGGCCATATATCAATACCGTTGGCAACGAGGAATCGATGATCTTTTCGCCATACACAATGGGATTGCCCGCCGTGGGGCAGACTTCGACTTTATCTGCACCTGCATCCTGTAGCTTTTGCGCAACAAATGACGCTGTTTTCAGGATATCATCCTTGTATTTGGGATCTGCGCTTATAGAAGGAAAACGCAATAATTCAAACAACTCTTCTAAAAACCTGTCCTTGTTGGATTGAACATACTCTTTAATCGTCAGCATAATTTATATTTATGTGTTTTTACAAATCTAAGGAATTTAAACCATTCAGGAATGAAGAAATTCAGGGTTAACATGTTTGGATTGTTATCATATATGGAGGTTTAAATTAGATACTTTGTTTGCCCTCAAGCCGGGCAGGCTCTTACTTGGAATAGGCCCCTCGTTTCCAACGAGACAGGCAAGTAAGCAAGGCCTTTTCACTCTCCCAAGGCATCTTGTCCTCGTCTGAGCCGAGGCACGGCGCACAAGTCCAACGCACAATAGCAAAGCCAAGATGAAGGGCTGTGTTCGCATCGTCCGACCCTCCAGGCCAAAGTCCCGCCGAACAAGGCCCTACCCATCCCTCAAACCCCATCTTGGCTTTCTATTCGCCCGATGCTGGGGAGAGTGGTCGCCTTCTGTACGCTCCTGCCGGGAGCAAAGCTTTGAAAAGGCTAAACGCCCGTGTCCTTGGCTAAAACCACATTCGCTCTCTGTCCCATCATCAGTGGCGGACAAACAAGGAAAAGGCCGTGGGACGGTGTGAAGGGGAAGGCCTAGGGATCATTGTCCGAGCACTCTGAAAGGCTCGGACATTTATCCCAGCCTCCAAAGGCCCTTTCCTTGTGCGCGCAGGGTTGAGGGAAAGGCCACCTTGATGGGACGAAGGCTTTTTGAGTACTTTTTGGCCTCAAAAAGTACTGCCTTGCCACGGCGAGTGGCGGAAAGGTTGTGCGTTGGACAGTCCCAAGAATTGTACAAGAAAAACCTCCATTATAATTGTACAAACATTATCAGTTGGAACGATGGCTTAAACAAAGCCATAAATATGCTTTTGCCATAAGTGATGATCGGCATCGAACAGAAATTCCTCCATTTAATTTATGGAAAAAGACTATAAAAAGCATCCTTTTAAGTAACGAATCTGTTAATAAGCGTTAAATATTTCAAAGCGATTTGAAATTCCGATTTGTTATGATAATTTCGTAGAACTATTAAATGTTAGAATCGTAAAAATTTATGAAGAAACTAACCTTTCTGATTGCCCTTATGCTTTTGGGTTGCCAAATATGCTTGCAAGCGCAAACAAAAATCACAGGTGAAGTCGTAGACGAAGGAGACAAAACAACCAAATTGACAAATGCAACGGTTATGCTATTGCAGGCAAAGGATTCCATTTTGGTGGATTTTACGAGGGTAAATGAAAATGGTAAGTTTTCGTTGGAGAAACCTGATACCGCTTCCTGTCTGGTCATTATCAGTTATCCGAAATTTGGAGATTATATACATGAAATCAAAGAGACGAGCGATGTCAATTTAGGGCAGATCGGCTTGACGAGCGTTGCCCACATTATTGAAGAAGTCATGGTCACGGGAAAGATTCCTGTGGTCATTAAAGGCGATACAGTGGAATACGATGCCTCGAGTTTCACGGTGGAAAAAAATGCAAAGGTGGAAGATCTGTTGAAGGTTTTGCCGGGGATTACGGTAGACGCCGATGGTAAAATCACCGCGCAAGGGAAGACGGTGGAGAAAGTATTAGTAGATGGGGAAGAGTTCTTTGGCGATGATCCGACCCTAGTGACGCGTAATATCCGATCGGACATGGTGGACAAAGTGCAGGTTTATGAGAAAAAATCGGAGGAAGCCGAGCGTACGGGGGTAGATGACGGACAGCGTATCCAGACCATCAATGTGAAGCTGAAGGAAGACGCTAAGAAAGGCATGTTTGGAAAGGTAGAAGGTGCTGGTGGAACGGATGACTTCTATCTAGGGAAATTAGCTTTTAATAAGTTCAAGGGAAGCCAAAAAATAGGTGCATATGCCATGGGAGCCAATGACGGCAATATCAGCTTGGATTGGCAAGAGTCGGAAAAATTTGGCATGTCTCAAATGGAAACTGGTATGACGGACGATGGAGGCATGTATTTTATGTTCTCCGGCGATGGGTTTGACTATTGGGATGGTAGGGGAAGGCCAAAAGCATTCAGCTCGGGAGTCAGTTTTTTGGATGCCTGGAAAGAAGGGAAGCATAAGCTGAACGGAAGCTATAAATACGGTATCATTCAGAATGAGGTGGGACAGCAGGTTATTTCCAGAAACAATCTGTCAGAAGGAGAAGAATTGCATACAACAACAGAATCTAATAGAGAAACGGACACCCGTAGACACCGCTTCAATGCGAAATATGATTGGAAAATAGATTCGTTAACGACATTGACCATGAACCTATCGGCATCCAAAGGAAAATCGGAGACTGATGAACATGTGAAAGCCTTTTCAGAAAATGAAAACGGGGAACGTCAAAATGACAATGAGCGGATGCAGACTTCCACTTCCGAAAATTCCAACTTCACCTACAATGGTTATCTGACCCGTAGATTCAAAAAAATAGGACGTTCAATGTCGTTCAGGCTTGGCGGAAATGTAGGCGATAACACTGGCACCGGCTTCTTATATTCTGATTTGAATATATATAAGGATGACGGTACGATACAGTCGGAACTGACAGACCAGCGTAAAGAAATGCAGAGTAAGTCCAACAATGTAAGCACTTCGCTTACGTATACGGAGCCGATTACGACTAAACTCAACTCCTCCATAGGTTATGAGTACAATTCGTCGCGTTCCCATGCCATCAATCAATCCTATAATAAAGACGGAGCGGGCAATTATACCGAATTAGACGAGATTTATAGCAGCGATTTTGATTTCAATACGGTGCGCAATGCATTGAATGTTGCCTTGAACTATAAGTTAGAAAAGTTTGAGGCCAACTTGACCAACAATTTCCGCAACGATGACATGTATCAGCGCAATAATGATCTGGGAAATGACGTAAGCCGGGATTTCTTTACGTATAATCCGTCATTCCGGTTTCGGTATAACATCACGAAGAACAAGAGTGTGAACTTTCGATACAACCATTCCAATAGGCTGCCTTCCTTGTCACAGATTCAGCCTCTGCGGCAGAATACAGATCGCCTGAACATTGTTGTTGGAAATGAAAATCTGAGTCCAGCACAAACGGACTCGTACAACGTTTGGTATTCCAACTACAACATGATGAAGGGAACGAACCTATACGTAGATCTGGACTTTAGCCAAACCCGAAACTCCATCCAACAAAACGTGGTGGTGGAAGATGGTATTCGTACCTTGTTCTATGAGAATCTGGAAGGACATGTGGCCAACAATGCAAGGCTATACATGGGCGGTGGTTTTGATATCAGTAAAAACCTGAAACTGAAAGGACGCATCTCGGGTAGCGGTTCGTACAACAATTACTTTAACTATATCAATTCCAATTTGAACGAAAACACCAGTTTGGATTACTCGTTCGGATTCAATATCTCTAAAAATACCACCAAGAACATCGACTTCAACATCGGGTTTACACCAGGTTGGCGGACGTTGGAAACCTCGTTGCGTTCAGAGTCAAACAGTTCTGGCTTTACCTACCGCTCTAACCTATGGTACTCTTGGAAGCTACCTTGGAAGCTGAGTTTATATGGTGATCTTTCCTACAATTATGAGGCACCAACCCAAGCTTTGAACGAGAAGTTTGAACGGCTGTTGTTTAAACCCGGAATCTCCAGAAAGTTCTTGAAGGACGAGAGTTTGGCCATAGATTTTTATGTAAACGATATATTTAAACAGAATACAGGTTTTCGTCGGTATCAATCGGCTAGTTCGATTACACAAGAGACTTATAATACGATTTCACGATACTTCATGTTGAAAGTAAGCTGGGATTTCACATCGATGAAAGGAGGACAAGAATAATGGATAAGAATATATTTACAACAATTATATTGGCGATGTTATTGGTTGTTGTCGCCCAAAATGCACAAGCGCAATACGCATATTTTCCAACAGAAGGCACAGTTTCATATGATAAAACAGTACATGTAAAAAACCTGTTGAGAAGGCATATATCCACTTTGAAGGACGACGATTTTTCTAAAAAATATTACGAAGAAATCATGGGCCGGATAAGTGAAACTGCCGTTCTGAAGAAGAAATTGTCTTTTCGGGGAAATGAAATGAGTTTTGAAAATGTCGACGAGGGCGGAGCGCGCGACCCGATGATCAACAACCTGTTGCGAAGTGGCCTTTTGGATTACCAAGGTACCCTTTATCAAGATTTATCCAAATCTTTGTCCAAATCGCTGTTTGACGTGGGGGGATCACCCGTGCTGGTACAAGACTCTTTGTTGCGTGTCAAATGGAAGATTACGAATGAATATCGGAATATTGCGGGTTATGAATGCCGTCGGGCCAATGGCGTCGTGTTGGACTCGGTTTATGTAGTGGCCTTTTATACGGATCAAATTCCCATTTCGGCAGGCCCAGGGACAGTACATGGTTTGCCAGGTATGATTTTGGGCTTAGTCGTTCCCGAACAGCATTTTAATATCTATGCTACAAAAGTAGCGTTTGGACAGCCCACGATTAAGACAGATATCGGCAAGAAGAAAGATACGCCAATGACACGTAAAGAAACGCAGACAAGATTGAAGGAGATTATGGGACGATGGATGAGCGATAGGCAGTTCAATTTGATCATTGCTGCAATGTTTTTATAAATGACGTTGGCTACAAACGCCTTGTTTCGTGTAGACATGAACCGGGGTGGATGGGATCGTTATAAGCCCACGCTTACGAAGGTATTTAATAACTGGTCGTAGCTTCTCGCTATGACCTTTGTCGTTCATAGGAGGTTTTTTTGTATTTTTGTGTATATGACGGATACTTCCTTGTTCCATAGCGATCGCGAGACATTGTTTGTCGAAGTGATTTTGCCTCTGTACATCGCTAAAACCTATACCTACCGCGTTCCTTTGGAATGGAATGCACATGTGGCGGTGGGAAAGCGGGTCATTGTGCAATTCGGGAGAAACAAGATTTATGCCGCCATTATCCATAAAATATCCAAGGAAGCTCCACGGGAATACGAAGCCAAGTATATTTTAAACGTTATAGATGACCAGCCTGTTGTGGACGGCCATCAGTTGGCTTTATGGGAATGGATGGCTACATATTATATGTGCTATTTAGGCGAAGTGATGCAAGCCGCCTTACCCGCTGCAATGAAGATGGCCTCTGAGACCAAGATTATGGCCTCTGAAAATCAAGATATGGATCGATCCTTGCTTTCCGATAAGGGTTTTATGGTCATGGAAGCGCTTGATATTGCAGGCGAATTGACCATCCATGATGTTATCAAACTGTTGGGACAAAAAACAGTTTTTCCCTTAGTGAAGTCTCTATTTGACAAGGGGTACATCCTTATTTCTGAAGAAATAAAAGACCGTTTTAAACCTAAGCGGAAAGCTTTTTTGGTGTTGGCGTCAGGTTTTGCTGATGCGGAAGGAAAACGTATACTTTTGGAATCCCTGGATCGTGCACCTAAACAGCAAGATGCGGTTTTAGCATATTTGCAACTGCAAAAAACGAAAAGTGAAGTGACCCGTCAAGACATTATGGAGGCTTCCGGCGTAAGTGCAAGTATTGTGGCTTCCTTGATCGAAAAAGAGGTATTTGAGGTCAGGGAAAAGATAGTGTCTCGCTTGGGGGGTGAAGATGTGGATATCGCGGTTGATTTTGAGTTAAATGAAAAGCAACAGGAAGCCTATAAACAGCTAAACGAAGCCTTTGTCCATAAGGATGTGGTATTGTTGCACGGAGTCACAGCATCGGGTAAGACACAGCTTTATATCCGCCTGATTGAACAGGTTATCCAAGAAGGGAAAAATGTCTTGTATCTATTGCCGGAGATTGCCCTCACTACACAGATCACCGATCGCCTAAAATTGCATTTCGGTGATAAGTTGGGTGTTTACCATTCCAAATTTAACGACAATGAACGGGCTGAAGTTTGGCACAAGGTTCTGAATGGCGATTTCAAGGTAGTGGTGGGTGCCCGGTCTTCTGTGTTTTTGCCTTTTCAGGACTTGGGATTGGTCATTGTGGATGAAGAGCATGAAAGCTCGTATAAGCAATACGATCCCGCCCCGCGTTACCATGCACGGGACACTGCTATTTATTTGGCAAATATTCACAGTGCCAAGGTTTTATTGGGATCTGCAACCCCCTCCGTGGAAAGCTATTACAATGCAAAAGCCGACAAATATGGCTTAGTGGAGCTGAAAGAACGTTTTGGTGATTCTAAGCTCCCCGAGGTAAAGATTATCAATGTGACAGAAGAAGGCAGGAAGGAGCAAATGTTTTCTTACTTCTCAGCGACTTTATTGCAAAACATAACGGATGCTCTGGAACGAAAGGAGCAGGTGATCTTGTTTCAAAATCGTAGAGGACATACACCCTTTGTGCAATGCAATACTTGTGGATGGGTAGCAAAATGTGTCAATTGTGATGTCAGCCTGACCTATCATAAATCTACAAACCATTTACATTGCCATTACTGTGGCCATACGGAACCACCCATACAGGTCTGTCCGGCTTGTGGATTGCCTCACATCGAGAGCAAGGGCTTTGGGACAGAACGTGTAGAAGAAGAGTTGGAATTGTTGATCCCACAAGCACGGATTGGCCGGTTGGATTTGGATTCAACGAAGGGAAAATATGGTTTTGACAGGATTATCACCGCCTTTGACGATCATGAATTTGATATCCTTATCGGCACGCAGATGGTAGCCAAAGGATTAGATTTTGGGCGTGTGAGCTTAATTGGTATTATTAATGCCGATGCCATGATTAATTTCCCCGATTTCAGAGCCTATGAACGGGCTTTTTCCTTGTTTTCTCAAGTAGCGGGACGTGCTGGTCGACGCAATCAGGAAGGTAAAGTCATCATACAGACCTATACACCGAACCATCGCGTATTGCAACAGGTTGTCAGCCACGACTATGAAGGTATGTTTATGACCGAGATCAAGGAACGAAAAAATTATCAATACCCTCCTTTTTGCCGTGTTATTCGATTGGACGTGAAGCATACCGATAGGCAGAGAACCTATGACGCGGCCACGCAACTGGCAGTTTTGTTGCGGGCAGGTTTGGGCAGTCGTGTTTTAGGCCCCGAACCACCTTTGGTTTCCCGTATCCGTAATCAGTTTATTCAAACCATTACTTTAAAGATCGAACGTAACAATGTTAGTATAGTTAAGGTGAAAGAATTGATTCGCCAGGCCATCACCATATTGGATGTGGATAAACAAAATAAGGGGGTTAGGATAGCTATAGACGTAGATCCATATTGATTTTTGACTGTCAAGGAAGTACGGATTCTTGAAGATAGAGTATTCCCGATAGCGAACGTAAAAATAAATTTTGTTTGTCTGTACATATTATTTTTATACTTTTACTAAATCGTATTAGCTCAACTTTATTGTGCTAATAAACGATGCGACTTTTTGTGAGGAAATAAAATAAATATCATAAACCTTAAACTATGCGATACATGCTGAAATTTTTGACAATCTTTCTCTGTTGTTTTGTGGTTGTTCAACAAACAAATGCACAACCCAAAGACGTTGTGGATTATGTCAGCCCGTTAGTGGGCACCCTCTCCAAATACGAATTGTCCCATGGCAATACTTATCCGGCGATTGCTCGTCCTTGGGGAATGAATTTTTGGACTCCTCAGACCGGGAAAATGGGAGATGGTTGGATTTATGTCTATACGGCAGATAAGATAAATGGATTTAGACAAACCCATCAACCAAGTCCTTGGAACAACGATTATGGTCAATTTGCCATTATGCCCATGACGGGGACACCCAAATTTAACATGGAAGAAAGGGCCAGTTGGTTTTCCCATAAGGCTGAAGTTGCCAAACCCTATTATTATAGTGTCTATTTAGCGGATTATGATGTCACCACAGAATTGACCCCTACTTCTCGGGCAGTTATTTTCCGGATGACTTTCCCGAAGACAGATAGTGCATTCGTGGTGGTGGATGCTTTTGATAAAGGTTCATATATCCAAATTATTCCGGAAAAGAACCGCATAATAGGCTATACCACCAAAAACAGTGGTGGTGTGCCGGAAAATTTTAAGAACTATTTCGTGATTGAATTTGACAAGCCATTTGACTACAAAACATCTGTGAAGAACGGTGAATTTTCCAATCAAATGGAAGCAAAAGATAATCATGTTGGTGCGATTATTGGTTTTAAGACTAAGAGAGGCGAGCTTGTACATGCCAAAGTTGCTTCCTCCTTTATCAGTCATGAGCAGGCACTGTTGAATCTCAAAGAAGTTAGCGAATTGAGCTTTGATGAAGTCGAACAGCAAGGACGGCGACAGTGGAACGAAGTTTTGGGAAGGGTACAAGTAGAGGATGCCAATATCGACCGCTTACGGACATTCTATTCTTGTTTGTACCGTTCTGTATTGTTCCCGCGTGATCTATCAGAAATCGATGCCAATGGGCAACGCGTACACTACAGCCCGTATAATGGGCAGGTATTGCCGGGAGCAATGTTTACCGACACTGGCTTTTGGGATACGTTCCGGAGCCTTTTCCCATTGCTCAATTTGCTTTACCCGTCCATGAACGATCAAATGCAGGAAGGATTGGTGAATGCGTACAAAGAAAGTGGTTTTTTGCCGGAATGGGCGAGCCCGGGGCATCGAGCCTCTATGATCGGCAACAATTCGGCATCGATTGTGGCAGATGCCTATATCACTGGCAGGAAAGGCTATGACGCGCTAACATTATGGGAAGCAGTGAAACACGGAGCCAACAACGTGCATCCTAAAAATTCTTCCACAGGAAGGGCCGGTTACGAAGATTATAACCGATTGGGCTATATTCCTACAGGAAAAGATATCAACCAAAATGTGGCACGTACCTTGGAATATGCCTATGCGGATTGGTGTATCTATCAATTTGGCAAAGCATTGGGCAGGCCGGAGAAGGAAATAGCAATATATAAGCAACGGGCGGCCAATTACAAACATCTCTTTGATGTGGAAACGAAGCTGATGCGTGCCAAAAAGGAAGATGGGAAATTTATAGAAAACTTTGACCCGAGCGGATGGACGAGAGACTATACTGAAGGCAATGCCTGGCACTGGAGCTTTTGTGTGTTTCATGATCCACAAGGACTGATCGATCTGATGGGTGGGAATAAGCAGTTTAATGCGATGTTGGACACGGTGTTTGTTATCCCGAGCTATGAAGGCATGAAAAGCCGTCGCATGATCCACGAAATGCGGGAAATGCAGGTCATGAACATGGGGCAATATGCACATGGAAATCAGCCCATACAGCATATGCCATATTTATACAATTATGCGGCGGAACCTTGGAAGACCCAATATTGGGTGCGTAAGATTATGGACAAACTTTATTCGGCAACACCGGATGGTTATTGTGGAGACGAAGATAATGGGCAAACGTCTGCGTGGTACGTGTTTTCTTCCTTAGGTTTTTACCCTGTGGCACCGGGATCGGGTGAATACGTACTCGGTTCGCCTCAATTTGATAAAGTAACACTACATTTGGAAAATGGTAAAAAAGTAGAGATACAGGCGAAGCAATCATCGACAGATCAGGTTTATGTCGACCAGTTGCAGTTGAACGGCAAAAACTACACACATAACTTTTTAAAATATGACGATCTGTTGAAAGGAGCGGTGTTGGATTTTACCATGTCTTCCCAACCCAACAAAACAAGAGGTACGAAAGCTGAGAATGCTCCGTATTCGTTGAGTAAAGAAGTAAAAAGTAAGAAATAGGAAGTTAGCAGGGATGTGTTTATAAAGTGAGCCTCCGAAAAGGCCCGGGCATCATAGCACGTCATATTGAGCTTGTTAAAATATCTCCTTATAATCAGAAGATTAACAAAAGCGAGATCCTTCACTTTGTTCAGGATGGCGACTTTTCGGATAGTCACAAATTTTGTAAAAAGGACGATCAGGGTATTTATAAAGTGCCTCGTTGAGGTACAATTTTTGTAGAAATAAAAAATAAGAAATGAAAAGAATAGCGATTGTTTTAGTTTTTATCCTAGTCGGTGTGTACGGTCACGCTGCTTGGGCGCAACAAGCCTTGGAATTAAAAGTGGGGTCCTACAATATTCGGTACGACAATAACGGGGATCGGGAAAAGGGAAATGGTTGGGAACATCGGTTGCCGGTAGTCGTTTCCATTATTCAATGGGAAGATGTAGATGTGTTGGGCTTGCAAGAGGTTTTGGTACATCAGTTGAAAGGTTTGCGCGAAGGATTAAGCGATTATGGATCTTTTGGGGTCGGTCGGGATGATGGTTTGGAAAAAGGGGAATTTGCACCGATTTTTTTTAAAAAGAATAAATTTGAACTATTGGATTCAGGAGTGTTTTGGTTGTCAGAGAATCCCGATAAACCTTCAAAAGGTTGGGATGCTGCATTGCCCCGCATCTGCACATGGGTGCATCTCAAAGAACGGAATACAGCAAAGGATTTCTGGTTCTTTAACTTGCACATGGACCACGTAGGTATAAAGGCTCGTGAAGAAAGCAGTCACTTGGTGCTTCGGAAAATGAAGGAACTGGCCGGTGAGAAATCAGTTTTCCTGACCGGGGATTTTAATGTGGATCAGAACAACGCCATTTATCAAATTCTGCAAGGGTCGGGCTATGTGAAAGATTCGTATGAGGTGGCAAAAGTCAAACATGCTTGGACAGGTACCTTCAATGCTTTTGATAATGATTTGTGGACAGCGAGCAGGATAGACCATATCTTTGTATCGAATGATGTGACCGTTTCCAACTATGCCGTCCTGACGGAGACATTCAGAAGCAAGACAGAGGCACAGGAAGAAGTGAAAAAAGGTGATTTTCCGAAAGAACTATCTTTTAAAAAGTATATTTCACGGTTACCATCCGACCATTTCCCTATATTGTCAAGAGTGAAATTCTGATAAATAAACAAAAGCGGGGCATATGCCCCGCTTTTGTTTATTTATCCTTGTTTTTAGTTTGTTCTTTCCATTGCTTGGAAAAAGATTTGTCGGCCAACTTGGGAAGTTCGCGATAGTTTCCCCAAGCTTTTTTAAAGAAACGGCGCAAGAAAAAGTTTTTTGTCTTTCCACGGAAGAAATCGATCAACCCTCTGCGTTGAATGGCGTAAGTGAATGCTTTCCATCCCTTTTTTTCTGCTCCTGAAGTTAGGCCTTGCTCGACAGCATCCTTGCGGTTCAGCAACAGCATTTTTTGGATGTCAATGCCTACCGGACAAACTTCGGTGCACTTGCCACATAAGGAGGATGCGTAGCTCAGATGCTTAAAGGCATCCATGCCTTGCAGGTGTGGTGTAATTAGTGAGCCAATAGGCCCTTGGTAGGTTGTTTCGTATGTATGGCCTCCTACGTTTTGATATATAGGACATACATTTAGGCAAGCACCGCAACGAATACAATACAAACCTTGTCGTTGGTCTTTTTGTGCCAGTAGATTACTTCGGCCATTGTCCAGCAGAATCACGTACATTTCTTCTGGACCATCTGTCTCCTGCGCTCGGCGTGGGCCACTTAAAACAGTGTTGTAAACGGTCAGGTTTTGCCCTGTGCCGTGGGATGCCAGCAATGGCCAAAAAAGATCCAGATCATTCAAACTTGGGATAATTTTTTCGATACCGACAACAGCGATGTGCACTTTTGGAAAAGATGTCGTTAATCGGGCGTTGCCCTCGTTTTCGGTAATAGCAATACTTCCCGTATCGGCAATGAGAAAATTGGCACCCGTAATGCCGGCATCGGCCGTCGTATATTTTTCCCGAAGCAGTTCGCGCGCTTTCAGCGTTAACTGCTCTGCAGTCGCATCCAAGGGGGTTTCAAACTTCTCGTGGAACAGTTTGGCAATATCTTCCAAACTCAGGTGCATGGCTGGAGTAACGATGTGATAAGGTCTTTGACCCAGCAGTTGAACAATAAATTCTCCTAGGTCACTTTCAACGGTTTCCAGGCCTTTCTCCTCCAAAAAAGAATTGAGCTTGATTTCTTCCGTGGCCATCGATTTGGATTTGATGACTGATTTGGCTTGATGCTGTTCCAAGATTTTGGCAATTTCCTCACGGGCTTCTTGTGCATCGTTGGCCCATATGATTTTCCCGCCTTTTTTGCTAAAATTGCTTTCAAAGTCTACCAAAAACCGGTCGAGGTTTTCCATCACTTTCCACTTGACAATATGGGCTTTCTTTTTGGCGTTTTCCAAATCAAAAAATTTGGTTTTTCCTCGCTCAACAGATGCATTGTACTTTTCAATGTTTGTGCGGATGGTGTCACGATGTCGTTGGTCAAACGACTTGACAGCACTTTCTTTTAGAAACTTATCTGCAATTTGTTGAGTCATGTGGTAAAACTACTCTTTTTTCAAATTATACGCAAGAATTAGGCATTCCTATAAACGCATCATTTATGGAGTTGCTATCTCTTATTTTTGGGGCTTTTTTTTACCTTTGAGCCGTGGAAAGGAAAAAAATAACGTATCAGAACTATCTTAAACTTGTTTTGGCTTCAATCGTTGTAAGTGTGTGCAGCATAGCATTGGTTTATGCAACAAAACAGATGACAGAATACTTGGAACACATCATCTTCCATATTGCGCAAGTCCATTCCAAGATTTTGTACATTGTTTTGCCGACCATTGGTATCACATGTATTTATTTTCTGAGGAAGTATCTTTTCAAAGGCCGTAAAAATAAAGGAATTACTGAAATTTATAAGACACTCGATCATAGGAAGGAACATCTTCCTGCATTCAAAATACCTTCGCATCTCCTCAATGGTTTTCTGACGGTTGTTTTTGGCGGGTCTACCGGCATAGAGGTTTCCTCTGTAGTCGCGACGGCAACAGTAGGGAATTTGACCTATAAACAGAAATTTTCTGCCCAATCGTATAAAAGGGAATTAATCTGTGCAGGTGTTGCGGCCGCTGTAGCCATTCTATTTGTCAGCCCATTGGCAGGTTTTTTATTTGCTGTTGAGGTGATTTCCAGACAGGTGAGAAAATCACTTATCATCAGTTGTGCCACTGCCTCGTTGGTAGCTTGGCTTTTTATCTTTCTATTTGACAGTACAACATTGCTTCCCTTCCCCGTGGAACAATGGAATTGGTATGCCATACCTTTATTTATTGTTTTGGGCCTGATGGGCGGAACACTGTCTGTATATTTTACACTGTTGGTGACACGAATGAAAAAAATCTTCGGAAACATCAATAATAATTTTTTGAGGGTCAATCTCGGAGCGATATCCGTGGGTTTTTTAATTTTTCTGTTTCCGGTTCTCTACGGTGATAGCTATCACGGATTAAGAGAGATTGTGAGTGCTCCAACGGTGCCGCTATTCACATTAGCTTTGCTTTTTTTGCTGAAGCCACTCGCCGCTTCTTTGACGTTGGGAGCAGGGGGCGATGGAGGGGTGTTTGCACCGAGTATTGTAGCAGGAGCTTTTATGGGTGTGCTTTTTGCCCAGTATTGTAATGCTCAATTTCATACAGATTTAATCCTGCTCAATTTTGCTTTGGTCGGTGCGGCGGCAACACTGTCGGCCTCGATATATGCGCCTTTTACAGCATTGATCTTGACCTGTAACTTGGCCCCAAATGGCTATCAGTTATTTTTACCCCTCTTAATAGGCTGTGTTTTGGCAAAATATTTTGCACAGAAGATTTTGCCTTACAACGTCTATACGTACGATTTTTATGTAATGAACAAACAGTCTGCATAGTTTTTGGCCAGACTATCTGAGGTGTGCGACAAAAACCCTATCGGATTATCTTTTATTAACGTGAGATTCGGGATAACAACTCATGTCACCGCTATCATCGCCTTTGGCGAGACATTGCGCGGCTTTTTTAACAAAAGCACGAATTTTTCTATCCTCATTTCAGTCCTACAGACTTAGAAATAACCACGTAGTGGTTTGATGATTATCGTTTAAGGGAGGCAATTACACCATGAGCCCCATTGGGGTGACATATCTCGTCAAACGAATGCTTATCCCGAGTTCACGTTTTATTAACAATTAAAGTAAATGCAAAACTGTTTACTCCAAAGGCGCGTGCATTTAACACAAACTGTTGTGTGTTTGTCATAAACGCATGTGCGTTTGTGATAAACTCTTGTTCGTATGGAACAAACGCCTTTGCATATATCGCGTTTGCACATGCGTATATCGTAAACGCACGTGCATATAACATAAAGTCATGTGCGTATACCATAAACGTATGTGCGTTTGTCGTAAAGTCATGTGCATTTGTTACATACGCTAATGCTTATGTGACAAATGCATGCACGCATGCTTCAAACTGCTTTGAGTTTGTTGTAAACGCTATTCCGTTTAGCATATGAAACTTCTTGTTTCGCTCGGGACCATGGTCATTTCGAAAGAAGGCAAAATAGATCGGGACGGGGATATCTTTGACGCTTATGCAAGCGTATTCGAATCAGACGGTTTCTTGCCGATATAATTTAAGTATCTTCCACTATATCGGAACCGGAGAAGTGAGCTCTACGAAGTAAAACTTGTTGTATCCCCGATTGCTGATTTCTTGTCTTATGCCAAGCCTGTTTTGCGAGAATTTTTATAGTCTTGTCAGACGATTATATAAAAGATAGAATGACAGAAGCTTTTTCATCTACAGTGCCGGATTGCGAAATTGTTACTTCAAGAGTGGTTAACGCGCCGATACAGCATGTTTTTCAAGTTTGGGCGAATCCAAAACACCTTCAAAATTGGTGGGGTCCAGCTGGTTTTACGAACACATTTTATGAATTTGACTTTCGTGAGGGTGGTAAATGGCATTTCATTATGCATGGGCCCGACAGAGGAAACTATGCCAACGAATGTATATTTGTTAAGATAGAACCGCCTTTTTTGATTGTTTGGGAACGTCTTACAAAACCGTTATTCAGAGTGGTGGTGACCTTCCAAGACGTCACTTCGGATAGTACAAAGATTGTTTTCAGACAGGTCTTTGATACAGTAGATGCATGCAATAAAATAAAGACTTTTGCAGGGAATAAAAATGAGGAAGTATTTGATCGTCTTGAAAAGGAGCTGAAAAGTGTTTTTTGAGTTTTGCTGCCAACATTTTTGTAATTTAGTAAAGGTTATCTAACTCACTAATGTAATTTACCTTTAAAATCTTAAAACCATGAG
>JBEBRE010000073.1:0-15929 GCA_040394995.1 Sphingobacterium wenxiniae | reverse complement strand
ATATTGTGGGCAAAAATACGCTTTTTTTCTGAAAGCGTTTGTTCTCAATGGCCATGTCTGCGACTGGACGTTGAAAGGCTTATCTATCCGTTTCAGAAGTGTCTAAAAACTCAACCATACTGTCATCGTCGTAAGTTTATAGTCTATTCGATATCATGGAATGAAGCTATCCGGTTTTTATATAAATCTATTTTTTGGTAGGCTCTGTTGAAAAACATTTTTTTATCCCGAACGCCTGCCGTATTCAGGAGTTTGGAGTTTTTGAGCTGATGCTGGAAAAAATTGGAAACATGCTGACAGGTATCCGTATCGTCAGTAATAAAATAGCCAAGCATGGTATAGGGTACAAACAATGATTTGCGATGGGGGTCTGTTATGAGCACGTTGTTGTTCAAGATCAGCAGGTCGTGATAATATAAACGATATTGTTCGTTTTGAGGGGTGCACTTCTTCTCTAATGCAAACAACAGTTCTTTCAAATGTTCGCAAAGCATTTTCCCGGTTTCCGCTGCCAGTTGCCCTGCTTGAAAGAAATACATGATTTGTTGCAAGGTGCTGTTGATGGTCGTATCATTCCATATCTCATGTGTGCTTATCGAGGCGTAAAACTGATGGAGCCTTTGGTGGCTATCGACAATCGGAGCAGTTGCTTGAAACATTTCAAAGGGAATGTCTAAACCCTCTAAATTGAGCAGATGTAACCAGACATATCTTTTGAATAGCGACAACGCATCTGCGTTTATGGTGTAAAATAATGGAATATCCTTGGCTGAATAATATAGAGCCGTTTCCTGATTGGGAAGGTATTCGGTTAGAGATTTCAGGGAGTTTTCCAAATAGTTGCGTAAATCTTGATGTGTCTGGATCTCTTTGGTCCTTTTCACCAAGACATGTTCCCCGCTTTGGAAAATCTTGTCCATGGAGAGGCCGAAAAAATTGGCCAACTGAACACCTTCCTCGACAGAAAATTTGCTTTTCATGGAAATACGCCGATGGGCGGCATCATAGCTGATATCCAAAGCAGAGGATACTGCCTCAATGATAGAATGTTGCTTGTCGATTTTTTTTTGAATGGCACGTATGAGTTGTTCTTGGTGCATTATGAATATATATTTGCGATTATCGCAAATATATAAAACAATATTATTTTTTATAGCAAATTTTTTCGTGAAATACGCAATACATTTGTGTTGTAAATTTTGAATAAAATGGCTTCATCTAAAGAAAAAGCGAGCGCAGCGTTGCATATCCTCAACAAGGTTCAGGATATGAAGCAGATCATCGGCAATATCCGTGGCCGTGAACCTGTGGCATTAGACGCGCAAAACACATTGCCTGTATCATCGGAAGTGAACACCGAGGGGATTCGGGAACGAAATTCTTTTTTAGAGAGAAAAACACGAAAGCGCTTCCCTTACTTGGTAACAAACAAGGATTTCGAGACATTCGATAGCCTGAACGGCAATATCGAAAACTATATCGGGATGTCTCGTGTGCCAACAGGTGTCGTCGGACCGTTGCGCGTCGTTGGTTCTTCGGCGAATGGTGATTTTTATGTTCCGTTGGCAACCAGTGAAGGCGCATTGGTCGCTTCGTACCATCGTGGCGCGCGTGCCTGTTTTATGGCAGGCGGAATGACCTCTATCTGTTTGATTGAAGGCGTGCAGCGGAGTCCGGTTTTCAAATTTGCCACGATAGCCGATTTGGGTCTATTCGTTGCTTGGCTACTGTCTCAAGAAGACACATTAAGGGAGATTGTCGGACAAACAAGCCGTTTCGCCAAACTGATGGATACCAAGATCCACATTGAGGGCAACCACCTAATTGTTATGTTGGAATATCATACGGGAGATGCGGCGGGACAAAATATGGTGACGATATGCACGGAGGCCATTTGCCAATATATCGTGGAATATTGTCCGACGAAACCGGTATTGTGGTTTGTAGAGGGGAATTACTCGGGCGACAAAAAGGCTACAGCATTGTCCTTTACGCAGGTGCGCGGAAAAAAAGTGACCGCTGAAATTGTATTGCCGGAGCAGATTGTGCAACAGGTGCTGAAAACGACTCCTGAAATGATGTCGGCATATTGGCAATCGTCTACGGTGGGGATTATTCAGAGTGGTGCTATCGGTGCGCATGGGCATTATGCCAACGGGTTGGCGGCCTTGTTCTTGGCTACCGGTCAGGATGTGGCCTGTGTGGCGGAGGCAACGACGGGTATCAGCCGTATGGAGTGCAATAAAGACGGTTCTTTATATGCGAGTGTCACCTTGCCAAACCTCATCGTCGGCACGGTAGGTGGCGGGACACATCTGCCCACCCAACGCGAGTGCCTTGAGATGATGGGGTGCTACGGTGCAGGGCATGCCCGTAAGTTTGCCGAGATATGTGGTGGCCTTGTCTTGGCAGGAGAACTCTCCATTGCCGCGGCATTGTCGGCCGGCCATTTTACCCAAGCACATCAAAAATTTGGAAGAAAAAAATCATCATGATATGGACACAAATAAGGAAAATATATGGAACGTGCCGAATGCACTGTCTGTATACCGCATTTTGGCTTTGCCATTTATTATATATGCGATCGCAACAGGCAATAAATCCCTGTTCATTACTTTGTTATCTATTAATCTGCTAACGGATATACTCGATGGGCTCATTGCAAGGGTATTCCACCTCCAGACCGAATTGGGCGCTAAATTGGATTCGTTGGCAGACGTAGGTACTTATATCATGGCTTTTACGGGGATGATTATGTTAGAGCGATCTTTTGTACTGGCCTATCTGGCCGAATTTCTCGTACTGATGCTGTTATGGATGCTCCCGATGCTGTTGTCCTTGGTTCGTTTCGGTCGGTTTCCGAGCTTTCATTTATGGTCGTATAAAGTGACGGGGTATGTCCAAGGGATATTCATATTCACCTTTTTTCTGTTCGGTGCCAATACGGCCTACTTTTATTTTATGTTGGCTGTCAGCTGTTTGGCCTACATCGAAGAATTGTTGTTGGTTGTTTTGTTGCCTCGGCTTCGCTCCAACCTCAGAAGTATTTTCTTTGTGCTGTGTTCTAAATCCGAATAAACATGTTAGGCGTGTTGCTTTATATGATATTGCTCTTTTTTAGCTTGGGCACTGTGGCTACGGCGCGGTTAAATAGAAAGAGCGATGCCGGGAAGGCTAAAGAACGGTGGGTAAAGTATGTGCTTTATCTCATCATTGTGCTCAGCACCGTTTGCTGTATCTGGATTAGGCTTATGCCGTACCTCGCCATCGGTTTATTGGCCTTGGGGGGTTATGAAATTGTTGTTGCTTGGCGGGCATCCGGACGGAGCATGTTGTTTAAGGTTGTTTCGATTGTTGCTTTCGGCACCGTTGCTTTTGGTTTTTATCGATTTTCAAGCGAAGGAATGCCCGAAGAGATAGGTTATGTCTACACCGTGATCTTCACGTTTGATGGTTTTGCGCAACTTACGGGACAACTGTGGGGCAAACGAAAAATTATGCCCAATATCAGTCCGAATAAAACGGTGGCGGGTGTGGTTGGGGGGTATGTGACAGGAATGACGACCGGCCTGTTTGCCGCGCAATGGTTGGATATCACGAGTGATGCCGTTTGGATTTTGCCTTTGTTGATTTGTACGACGGCATTTGCAGGTGATGCATTGGCCTCTTGGTATAAACGTCGGTGCGGATTGAAAGACTACAGTGATCTCATTCCCGGACATGGCGGGATATTGGATCGTTACGACAGCTTTATGTTTACGGGGGCAGTATTTGGATTATTTTATCTGTAGGAGAATTAAAAGGTTTAAAGGTATGGAAAAGAATATGATGTATACGTTGATTATGGCAGGCTGTTACCTCGTGCTTTTTGCCGTGGGCGAGCTGTTGTATCATGTGTTTAAGGTCAAGGTAGAGTTTACAAGGAAACTCGTGCATGCGGGTACAGGTCTTTTAGCCTTGCTCTTTCCGTTCTTATTGCACAACCATTGGTGGGTATTCCTGCTGTGTGCTTCATTCGGTTTGCTCTTGCTGTGTTCGCGGCACTTCGGCTTATTGCCATCCATCAATGCTATTGACCGCAAATCTGTTGGCAGTTTGGCCTATCCTGTTGCGGTATATGGCAGTTTTTTGGCTTATAGTTATCATGGAGAGCAATTGATTTATTATTATTTGCCTATCCTCATACTGGCTATCAGTGATCCCTTGGCGGCATTAAGTGGCAAAAGGTGGCCATTCATACCGTATAGGATTATGGGTGCAACGAAGACGGTCACGGGTTCTATTGTGTTTTTTGTCAGTGCTCTTTTAGTAGTATTTGTTATTTGGCGATTTGTGCATCCCGATCAGATGCAGCGTGGATCTTTGTTGGCATTGATCTACATTGCCTTTTTGGCTACCGTGGCAGAAGCCTTGAGTCGGGATGGGTACGATAATGGAACCATACCGCTTGCGGTGATAGTAGGCTTGTACACGATATAGAGGCGTTCCGTTTGAATACGATTGACGAATTCAGTGATTAGGATACTGAAAAGGAAACTAAAGCAACGTTGCTTCAACCAAATAGGGGAGCATTTCCTTTTGGAAAGAGATAAAATTCTTCCGCACGTCGGCATCGGTTACCGAGGTGAATGCGAAGGAGAAGACAATGTTCTTGCTGCATTTGATCAGGAAGGTCAGCCGTTCTTCTGGAACAGCTTGTGCAATAGTGTCGTTTTGGATGAAGGAGCTCAACAGTAGAAACTCCAAATCGTCTGAAAGCGTTTTAAGGTATTCTTGTGCATTCGCGGACTCGCGTAGAAATTCCCAACCCACAAACTCGTTACAGACGGTGTACGTTACCCGGCTAACCCGTAGGATTGTATTGGCTAAAAAAGTGGAAAGATCTTTTTCGCGGACATTTTTTTGCAGGATGTCCTGGACATTTTCGCGGATGTAGTCCATTAGCACTTCGTGCAGGATCAATTCTTTGCTAGCAAAGTGCTTGTAAAAGGTCGCTTTGGCGATGTTGGCTTGTTTGGCAAGTTGGTTGACACTGGTCTTGTTGTAACCATAGCGCCTGAAAAGTTCGCGAGCTGATTTTTTGATCGATAATATGACTTTATCAGCTTCCATAGATTAGTTTTGAACGTAAAACACATTGCCACTTTGGCCTACGCGATAAGGCTTTAACGGACATTCGGCAAGTTCAGCCGGAGAGCCGTCTATCAGTAACCATTTTGCTCCCGAAACAGGATCGACAATCATAAATCCATCTACCTCCACTTTATTGCCTTGTTCAGGGTTGACGGTACTGCAGCGATCATAGGCAATTAATCGAGGGCTGGCCTGTGTACCCATATTATACACGATTAACCCGGCATAACCGCCCTTGGCATAATCCCAGCCGTTTGTCGAAAACACGCCGATATGTTCGGCTTGGTTGATGTTGGTCGTAAAAGAACGATTAGGTACTACGTTGCAGCTGTCACCCGAACAACCAAAAGCAAAAAGTATTGCAAAAAGAAAAGATATTTGCAAAGGCCTAGAGGGAATACAAAAACGTGGGAAAAGTTGCCTTTCTATATTTTGTAACCCACGAAGCAAGCTGACAGCAGCAGAGAAAGTACTGTTTTTTGTATGCTCGTTTATAGAATTCCTTAATTGCACTGTATTTTCAACTCATCTTTAGTCCTGGAACTTAAATCATCTCCGTTTCAAATTGAGAAAGGAAGCGCACATCATTTTCGGAGAACAAACGCAGATCGCGAATCTCGTATTTTAAGTTGGTAATGCGCTCGATGCCCATACCAAAAGCAAAACCGGAATATTTTTTACTGTCGATGCCACAGTTTTCCAAGACATTTGGATCCACCATGCCACAGCCCAGTATTTCTACCCAACCGGAATGTTTGCACAGATTGCATCCTGCGCCTTTACAGATGGTACATGAAATGTCCATTTCGGCTGAAGGTTCGGTGAATGGAAAATAAGAAGGGCGGAAGCGGACTTTGGTACCTTCGCCGTAAAGCTCCTGTACAAAGTGGAATAAGGTCTGTTTCAAGTCTGCGAACGACACATTCTCATCAACATACAATCCCTCTACCTGATGGAAGAAGCAATGTGCACGGGCGGATATGGCTTCGTTGCGGTATACACGACCAGGCATAATGGCCCGAAAGGGCGGTTTGCCCATCTCCATCAAACGCACCTGTACGGAAGAGGTGTGTGTACGAAGGGCAATATCATTGCCATCTCTTTTTTCTACAAAGAAGGTGTCTTGCATATCCCTCGCCGGGTGTTCCGGAGGGAAATTCAGCGCAGAGAAATTATGCCAGTCGTCTTCGATTTCCGGACCTTCCGCCACAATAAAGCCAAGTTTCTTGAAAATTTCCACGATTTCTTTTCTAACTAAGGAAAGCGGATGCCGTGAGCCAAGCTGAAACCCTTCTCCAGGAAGGGTCAAGTCATCTTCTTTACGTTGGGTCTGTTGCTGACCTGCGGAAACAAACTGCTCTTGGGCTTCTTTAAATTTATTTTCGGCCAGTTGTTTGAATTCGTTCAACACTTTGCCCAAAACACGCTTATCCTCGGAAGAAACGGATTTAAACTCTTCAAACAATGCCTTCACAATGCCCTTGGAAACTAAGAATTTTAACCTGAAATCTTCTATTTCGGTCGCTGATGATGGTTGGAAGCGGTTGATTTCTTCCGTATACTGCTTAATTTTATCCTGCAACATAATGCCAAAGATACGGCAAAATATTAGAAAGTGCTATCTGGCACAGTCGTTATTTTTTCTTAAATTTATTGCTCAAAGCTTATCTGTAGCGTATAAAAACCGTGGTATTGAGGTAAAAATGCTATTTCACGTTAAATAAGTAAGGACCATGCAGGCAGAAGATAATCCTGTTCTTCCCATTCTGCCATAAAATTAATTATCTTTGTCACATATATTAATGTTGTGAAAAGATGAAAGCAGTTAATATCAAAGCATATACAGATGATGCCGCGCAAATTGAAGCCTTAAAGGCCTTTATGAAGGCATTAAAGATAAAATTTGAGCTTTTCAAAGAAAAAAGCCCTTATAATTCCGAATTTGTGGAAAAAATAAAACAAGGCGATGAGGATTTGAAGAACGGAAAAGGCAGAACCGTAACTGTTGAAGAGCTCGACAGCCTATAGAAATAATCTATCTTCCACAAGCTGATGAAGATCTTGCCTATTGGATAAAAACGGGCAATAAAGCTGTTCTTAAAAAGATAGCACAACTGACAAGAGCCATCCTTGAAAATCCATATACCGGAATTGGCAAACCTGAAGCACTCAAATACGACCTTGCTCCAAAATGGACGAGAAGAATTACACAAGAACACCGTTATGTTTACCTTACCCGTTGTGCATTTTGATACAGAAGTGCCTCTATTGCTGAGGCTTGCCGAAGCATCTAAAATCTTGTTAAGATATGATTTTTAGATCGTTATTCATTCGTGTTTGCTTTTTATGGCATGAATGATTGCTCCGCAATTCACTACGTTCAGGATGACAAAATAGCGCTTATAATGCACAACGGGTTTACCTTGTAAAAGACGAAAAACTTTATGTTTATTCGCTTAGAGGACATTATGAATAACGATCGTTTGTGCCGAAAGCAATTGGGGAGACAAACGGATAAGTATAAGATTTTTTCTTAAATTTATTGCGCAGAGCCAATCCGTAGTCTGCAAAAGGTGTCTTTTTTAGGTGAAAAGGTTATTTCACTCGCCATGAATATCATCGCAGAGGAAAGCAAAAGATATGCGCGGAGACCTGATAAGTTCGTTCTGGTCTTAATGTGTTTCTCCTCGGGCCAATCGGAGGGCGTTCCGGTTCGAGAGGACATAAATATGGATATGGAAGATTTCTGATTTGTGCATTATACCCGATAATTCCTTTGTGACTTTTCGGGTAAGTACTTTAATCGAACCGCCTGCTCCGATAGACTTGCTTTGTAAAGAAACTGGTAAATGACAGCTTCGTGCAACCTTTGATTGTTGCGGAACCTTCTATTAATATGGAGATGAACGAGATCTGCCAAAAGCTGTTTCTTTCTATCCGGAACACATTCATGAACTATCTTGTCAAACACTTGTATCATCTTCTTATTCCCTTGTCTTTTGATGATATGATGCTTTTGATATTCCAGATTGATTTTCTTAAAATCGTTTTTGTCAAATTCCATTTCCGAAGCAAAACTTTCAGACAATTGACGGTAATAATTGCTCTGTTCTCGTATGTCAGGATAGAGTCTTTCACACAGCATTTGAATAAAGCTCATGCTCATTTTATAACGAATGGCCACCGATTTATCTATATCTGATAAGGCTGCTTTGCTGTCTTCATAGAAAAAATGTTCGACCCATTCCATCCGATCAGGGTCATAACGGAAAATTTCCCGGTCATATTCCTTAATCAGGATTTTTTTAATCCGTCCATCTTTTTGGGCGATTTCTAATACGTTATGGATACTTTTCAATATATCGGGCAGATCGTTTTCTTCTTTTAGCTTGATCCGTAAGCGGAGGTGGTCTTCAGGGTCGTTGTAGCGAATGAAGAACCATTGTTTGATTTTTAGACGTTGCGCGGAAAGGAATGTTTTGATTTCGTTTGTCAGGAAACTATCTATTGTAAGCGGATGCATATACAGCTCTAAATAAAGCCATTCGCTACCGGGGAATACCTCATCGCGTTTAAGTAGGCTTTCTTTTTTTAAGCAATATCCTGGGTGGCACGTTTGCGTATGGTGAAAATCCACAATAAACGTGGCATGATAGGAACGCGCTTGATCGTCTTTTACCATAGGGTGCTCCGACAACAAAGCTTCGCTGATATAGGCGTGGGTGTTGTTTTTTTGGTAGAGAAGAAGAAATTGTAGATCTTCCTCTGACGTCGGGTCGATCAGTAAAGTTTGATCGCCCTCTCCAACGGTAAACGACCCGGTTATTGCCTTTTCCCTGAGCCAATTTCTTAATCGCGGGGTGGAAGAAAAGTGCGGAAGTTGCCATTTTGCGATATGGATAATACAGTCTTTGTAATAGACTCTTGGGTAATATGGCATGTTCGGAAATATGTTGCTGAGATCCAAGGATAGATTTGTTTGAAGCCGTTGATGCTGCAGGTCGCAGAGAAAACGAAAGTGAGCGAGATCTGAACGGTTATAATTATAGGCAGAAGATAGACGAGGGACTAATCGTTTGCCACTTTGACGATGATGCAATACGATTTGGTCATTTTGAATGCTGACTAAAACATCTTCCATGCGCAAAGGGAGATCCATAGTCGACCAGCTTGAGAAAGCCAGTTCCATAGGGTAGAGTTGCTTTCGGCGGTTCACATTGTCAACTTTTCCTTCACAGTCGTAAGCTAGGTCAAAAAAAACAACATCCGGATTTGCTTGTTGCTCCAATTGAGACAATTCTATCCCATACGAATGAAATTCGGGAACATGCGTAAATCTACCCAAAAGCGCTGTGGCTGTTGCGCCTCCGACGGAGTGTATGACCGGTTTATCCTGATAAAAATGTAGATGGACACTTAATGTATTGGGTAAAGATGGTGAAGCACTCGTTTTGATCACATCAAATTTTTCAAGCCTGATTTCTTCTCCGGCTAACATATGTTTGAGCAAAAACTGTTGGAATGCCCCGTATCTTACGAATTGATCTTCCGATGGCCGTTTCTTGTGATTGAGGCTCTCCAATAATTCTGTTTCCGCAGGATACACATCATTGCCGTAGGGTATTCCCAAAATAGGATCCAGTGCTAAACTTAGCGGAACGGCCTGATGTTCCCATCGTTCATTAAAACGAGCCTTAAATGTAACCAACTCTGGATGAGGTTCGATAGGAAGGCAATGGGGTATAAATTGAATGTAATCTTCGATTTGTCGAAGAACATGGGTGGAAAGGGCGCCTTGTTGGACGGCTCTTGTCGAAATCGTGTAGGCGGGTGTGGAAGTGTTCGTTTGTGGCAACGTATCGACTCTTTCTAAGTAGTCGCTGCCTGTAATATTCGGTTGTGCGCTATGTTGTATGACTTGTAGTTCCACCAGCTGCCTTAGCAATCTTTCACACTGTTGCACGGTGATATCAAAAATAGTCGTAAGATGGCTAATAACAAAAGAAAACGACCGAGATGATTTGCACAGTTCTATGAGCGCCTCAATTTCGGCGTATCTTGGGACAGCATTCAAACTAAACTGCCCATTCTCCCTAAAAAGGTATCGATATTCCTCTCCATGCGCATATACTGTAGGATTTGTTCTATATAACCGCTTATACTGGTGTTTTTTTGGAATAGGGATGGTTGCGATAGCCGACCAATCTGCCCAATTATACACATCCACATCGGCAGACACGATAATGTTGGCAGGATCCGTAGGCTTAACTGCGAGCAGGGAAACAGTGGCAAATTGGCCAAAGGGCGTCGTCCGATACTTCGATCGATTGAAGTATTTCCAAATAGTAAATCGTACTTTCTCCCGTTGGGCCGCGAGATCGCCGGCATCTAATCCGGCGATCTCGCGATAGAAATCAGGGGAGCTGCTCGCTATCAGGCTTTTCAGGGTGGGCCATGCTTCGGCCAGCGTAGTTTGCATGCTAAAAACCGGGATCCGGCATGCTGCATATTCTGTTGGTAACATCTTCATGGTCATTTTTTTATATATCTACATAAGGCATGTGTAATTCCGTGTTGTAGAATCTGCCTTCTTTACCGTATAGAAAGATAAAATTATCGCCATATTGTTGTTGTAATCTCCTATTGATGTTATCGAGACCTGTGTGCGTGGACTCGGTTAGGCTATTATTGCTCGAAAGGTTTCGGGTTTTCATCATCAGGTGATTGTCCTTGTCTGTTATACAGATATGTGCGGGGTGGTCGTTATCACTTAGGTTCCCATGTTTGAAGATATTTTCCACGAGGGTTAATAGGATAAGGGGCAATATTCTAATTTGATCGCTGCCTAGTTGTACTTCCAAATCAATATTCAATTTACCTTCAAAACGCAATTGATTGAGCCCGATAATGTTTTTTATTTGCTTCAGCTCCATGGAAATCGGTATCATGCCGTCCGTACTCCTGCTGATGGAAAAGTCCAGAATTTCGGCTAGGCGTATAATGGCTTCATCGGATTTTTCAGGCTGATGCTTTGCAGCATATTTGACGAAGTTCAAGGTGTTGAAGAGCAGGTGGGGTTTGATCTGTGCACGCAGGTAGTCTCTCTCTAGCTGTGCCATCGTTGTTTTCATACGCTCTATATCCAACAAATGTTGAGCCTGTTCTTTTGTTTTGGTAATGTAGCGCATCAAAAAGAAATAACCTGTGGCATATAACAAAAATAATATGGCTCGCCAGATAGATGAAGCAAAAAACGTACTGTTAATAACCATGGGAACCTTTCTGGCATGGAGCTGATCAAGCAAGTGGCTAATTAATATGTAAAAGCTGACGTAGATGGTAAGTTGTATAAGTAATAGCACAGGTAGACGCAACAAACTTGTCGGATAGTTAGCGAAGGAATAAGGCATCACCAAGAAAGCATGTATATAAAAAAGCGAAACGTTTAGTAAATAATAGAAAAGATATATATAGAAATGGTGAAAGGTTTTGCTAAGCATTCCAGCCACGATGATTTCATATGCGATATAAGCTACCCAGCAAATAAGATGGATTTTAGCCTGATTCCATTTCATTTTTTTACGCTTTATATAATATTTTGGCCTATTCCTATAATAAAAATGCAAAGCTCTTGGAACATTTTCATAATTGGTGTTCAATTTAAATCAAGCTATCATGAATACCAAAAAACAATTAACCCTAAAAAAAAAAACACTTTTTGTATTTGCCGGAAGTAAGCAGAACAAAGTAAAAAAGACCACTGATCCAACTACTGTAACGGCAACTACCATATCCTCTATCTTAATCGTTCAAAACTAATCAAGGATTCAATGTGCGTTTCCGCATAAATGCGTGAAACGCACTTTTGTAGGTTTCTCCTATAGCTAGGCTACTTTCTCCTTCCAGCACGACCATGTTGCCGTCAATATTTTTTATATAGTCAATGTTGATAATGAAAGATTTGGAGATCCTTCTGAAATTGGGGTATTTTATTAGTTCCTTTTCAAGAGTTTTCAGTCCCATATAAGTCGTATGTTTTTGCCGTTGCGTAAAGATTTCTACATAGTTCAGCATGGCTTTTGCATAGCGGATCTCTTCGAGCTCAATCTTGATGAAACTGTTTTTTTGGCTACCTTTGACGAACACTGCACCTTGTCCTCGCTGTTCCTTCCGTATCGATCTTTTTTTCCGTTGCTGTGCAATCCAGGCAATTTTGTCCATTATGGCTTCCATACTGACGGGTTTTAGAATATAGCCGTCAGCGTGTATATTGAAGGCATCGAGTGCATATTCGCGGTATGCGGTTACGTATATCAGGAAATCGCAGTGCTGACGCAACAATTTTCCAGCCTGTATGCCATTCAGCTCAGGCATGCTGATATCACAGAAAATCACGTTCACTCGCCCGCATTCCCGGACAAGTGTTAGGGCAGAAGTTACATCTTCGAACCGTCCTGTCAAAATAATGCCGGGGATTTTCGTGATAAGATCGGCTAGCTCAGTTAATGCGTGCCATTCGTCATCAATGATAATGCTTGTTATATTCATGCTAACTTAGGAGATTAAGTAATTAGATGCTTTCGTATAAATTTATGAATTTTTATGAGAATAACATAAAATACGTATTGTGAAACCGAATTTCCTCTATTATAATTATTCTTCGAGCAAAACTTTTTTTAAGGTTTCGGCATCTGTTAGATCCAGACAGTCCCTTTTATCTATAATTCACATAATAAAACATAAAGTTCCTATAAGAGATACAACATTTATTGTCCGTGACATCCTGAAATTAACGGAGTTTTTCATTTCCAGTCATATAGGTCTGAAAATATAGCAATCCTTGTCATGCAATAAATCCATTGATATTTTTTTACATTTTTTAATTGTCTACAATTCTATGAAGAAATTAGTCCTATTTTTATCAAAAACCAAAATACTAAGCTATGATAAATTAGTAATTTCATCATTATACAAGCTAATGGTTTATTTCATGGCTTTTGAAATTTAGAAGAATATCTATTATAATATATAATAAATTTACAATTTGATATAAAAAATTGAATTTATTTTTTATATCAAATTAACTTCAATTTTCAATTACTGAAAATAAAAATATGATATGGTTTAACCAATTGTATTCCTATAAAATTTAATAATTAAAAAAAATATGTGTGAACTTTCCATCATAACTTGCGTTTATAATGAAAAAAAAAATATACAACCTTTTATTGGTGAAATTATTCCAGTTATAGAACAAATGGATATTGATTATGAGATTATTTTTATCAATGATGGTAGTGTGGATGGAAGTCTCGAATTGTTAGAAAAATTATCAAAATCTAAAAGAATCAAAATAATTAGCTTATCAAGAAACTTTGGAAAGGAGATAGCTTTAACAGCAGGAATTGACTATTCCAAAGGTGAGGCTGTATTACCAATCGATGTCGACCTTCAAGAGCCAATAGAAATGATTCCCGAATTTTATGCAAAATGGAAATTGGGTTACAAAAGTGTTATAGGTGTTAAAATTGACAGAAAATACGACTCGTTTATTAAGGCAAGGATAACATCAATGTTTTATTTATTAATACAGAATATTTCCAAAATACATATAATACCTAATTCTAGCGATTTCCGCCTTTTAGATAGGCAGGTAGTTAATGAAATTATAAAAATTAGAGAAACCAATAGGTTTATGAAAGGTATTTATGCATTTCCAGGTTTCTCACATACTGTCATTCCTTATAGAGTTAAACCTCGATTAAACCATTCTTCAAAATGGAATCTTAAATCTCTTTGGAAATTATCATTAGATGCTATTTTTAGCTTTAGCTCAATAGGTATTAAAATATGGACGTATGTTGGATGTTTGGTAATTATATTAACTTTTATATACTCTTTATTTCTTTTGACTAATGTACTGATAGAGGGCATAGATGTACCTGGCTATATCACAACAATAATTTTAATTTTTCTATTTGGCGGGACACAATTTATTGCTCTCGGCATATTAGGTGAATATATTTCCAGAATATACGAACAGGTTAAAAACAGACCATTATATATAATTGAAAAAATCATTGAAAATTAAAAATGTCAATAAAAACCGATTGATTTATTCAAAATTTATAAACTTAATTTTACGGAAATAAATAGATGCTAAATGATTCTTTAAATTAAAACCGGAATATTATCATAAAACCTTGATACTGTATTTACATAAATCACTATAAACCTAATTTTATCTTTAGGGATCTTAACTTCTATATCATATAAATGATTAAGATATTATTTATAATAAATTATAAAAGTAAAGTAAACTATGACGGTACCAGAAAAAAATAAAGTAGTCATATTTTTTTTAAAATAACCCTAACATCCATAAATGGAATATATGCAATATACAAAATCCTTTAATAAGGAAAATGTTTTTATAGTTTTACCAGTTTTTAATGAAGATGAATTAATTTTAAAAAAAACGGTTAACAACTTGTTAAAATTAGGTTTTAATATTGTTATAGTCGATGATGGAAATCCAACACCAATTAAATATATGTTTGACTATAGAATTTTTATATTAAGACATGTTGTAAACCTAGGTCAAGGTGCCGCTTTACAAACGGGAATTGAGTTTTCTAAAAATTTGGGCGGTGAATATTTTATTACCTTTGATGCTGATGACCAACATGATTTTCAAAGTATTATACCATTTTTATTAGAATTAGAAAAGAAAGAGATGGATATTTTAATTGGTTCTAGATTTATGGGGATAACGGGGAATATGCCTTTTATTAGGAAAATAGTACTGAAAACAGCTATAATTATCAATTATTTATTTACAGGTTTTTGGCTAACTGACGCTCATAATGGTTTTCGAGTTTTTAATATTAAAGGGAGTAGTGTATTTAACTTTAAACAAAATAGAATGGCCTATGCTACAGAGCTTTTAATTAATTTGAGAAAAGTTAAAAATGTCAAATTTACTGAATTTCAAACCAAAGTGAGTTATTCTAAATATTCTCTTAATAAAGGTCAAAAAAATATCGATAGTATAAAAATTATGAAGGATTTAATCGTATTTAAACTATTTGGGTTATGACTGTCGTGCAAGTATTATTATTGATTGGGACAGGATTTATTGGACTAATTGCACTAAATTTATATAGCAGATTAATTTTAACAAAAATAATTTTTTTATCAATTTCTTGTTTTATTTGTTTCTTGATAATTTTTCCAAATTATACAACATTAGTTGCAAACAAACTTGGAGTTACCAGAGGTGTTGATATTATTTTTTATTTTTTTATTTTATTCTCTGTAATAATATTGATGAAATTATATTGGAAAATTAAAAAATTACAACATGATTTCACTAAATTAGTTAGAGAATTTACTTTTTTAGAAAATAAGACAACAAAAAATAATTGACAGTATGATACTCCCTATTTGTTGGACAACTTTTGCACTAATTTAAGACCTCGTTGACCCCTCCCCATATTTAGGAGTCTTCTAAAATAGAAAAATCGGCTGTATTTAACGGCCAGCTCCTGAACTGTCTGCTATTCCTTGATTGCTTCGATGGCCGCCTTCGCCTTGAAACCTGCACTGAATTTTCTACGTTCCTTTTTCATTTTACAACTGCTAAGTTAAACATTTAAGCAACTATCCAATATTTGGGGAGTATCATAGTTTACTATAATTATTTCTGAGTTTGATATAAAAAAATCTTAAAACACCTATCATCCAAGTATATTCGATTAATAAAATTATTTTAACAAAAAACAACGGGTAGTATT
>JBEBRE010000072.1:0-16022 GCA_040394995.1 Sphingobacterium wenxiniae | reverse complement strand
GTCTAATCTATACCTATTTTTTACAACGTTTTGCTCCTACGGAGCAATTGCCCTCATTATTTTTATAAGGAGCTCCGTAGGAGCTGAATGTTTATAGCCCTCAGTTCAGCCCATTCACGCGCGCCGTAGGTGCGCAATCATTACCCCAATTTCTTGTTGGAAATACCCAAGTTTTTGGCTAAGCCAAACAGGGAGTTGATAAATCCCGTGTCTTCGCTATTACCGTCAGCACTTGCGGCCTGTTGCAACTTGATCAGCGCGGCAGACACCGTCAGGTTTTTGATATCAGTGGAAGACACTCCATATTTATCGGCCAATCCACGGATCTTTTCTGCCAAATCCCCCTTACCGTCCGGGCCTAATAGGGCATCTTTAATGTCCATGGCATGTCTGGAGTTGTCGATCAAGTGGTCAAAACCTTTGGAATTGGACACTTGACGGACGATATTCTCGAAGAACATGGTTTCACCACCGACGATATCAATTTTCGCTGATTTCAATGCCTCAGATAACACATCTGCCTGTGCAGTTGCAATGTCCTTTTGGATATTGATGTGCGCCAATTCGATGTCGCGCTCTTTCTGCAATTGCAGTTTGAACTCTTCGTGGTCTTTGCCCACACCATCCAATTGCTTCATGGCTGCTGCTTTTTCTTCGATACCTTTGGCTTCGGCCAGTGCCTTTTCCCGGACGATTTCGGCCTGCGCCAACCCTTCTTTTCGCAAAGCTTCGGCTTTCTTCTCGATCACCGTCGCTTCCACCGTTCCTTGCTTTTCTTCAGCTTCGGCCTTGGCAATCATCACCTCGGCTTCTGATAGACCGATAGCCGCCTCCTCTTTGGCCTGTGCTTCCGCAATGATCTTACGGGCTTCGGCTTCTTTGGCCGATGCTTCTTTCTTCGCTTCAGCTTCGATCAATAGCTCCTGTGCTTTCTTCTCGGCAATCTTACGTGCCGCTTCTGCATCGATCACTTTCTTCTCGGCTTCTTGCTCGGCGGCAATTTTAGCTGCTTCTGCTGCTTTAACGGTTGAAATCAATTTCTCTTCCGCTTCCTGTGATGCTGCAATTACACCGGCTTGCTTCTTACGTTCTACTTCACGGAACACCTCTACATCCTTCACACTTTGTTGCTCTTCAACCACGCCTTTCTCCAATTGCACACGCTCTTTGATCACGTTTTGGATAGCTTTCTTCTCTGTTTCGATAGAGCGCTCTTTGTCGATCTGTGCCAAGGTTACGATACGCTCACGTTCGGTTGCCTCCAACGCCCGATCTTTTTCCACACGCTCGGTTTCGATAGCATCGGTACGCTGTTTATTTTTCTCGGCAATGATGATCTGGCGAAGCTTGTTCTCTTCCTGAACCGCTAATTGCTCTTCCGTCGCAATGCGCACTGTTTCCGATTTCAAGCGTTCTTCCTCGCGAACCTTGGCGATTTCGGCTTCCTCGCGGGCACGAATATTGTCTATTTCCCGACGTTGTTTTTCTTCTTTTTCAGCCAATTGGCGTTCCAGTTCCAAGATGGCTTCCCGCGCTTCGACATCCTGCTTCTTGATGACCTTTTCCTCTTCCCGACGAATTAAGTTAGCGTTCATATTCTGCTTGGCCGTCAATTCGGTGATTTTCTTAATACCTTCCGAATCAAGGATATTGTCCGGACTTAAGAATTTCAAATCGGTCTGCTCCAGGTAATCAATGGCACAATCGTCCAAGATATAACCGTTTAGATCGGTACCAATGATGTTGAGAATCTCATCCCGAAATTCCCGACGGGCTTCATAAAGCTCTATGAAATCAAATTTTTTACCCACCGTTTTCAATGCTTCGGAAAATTTAGACTCAAAAATACTCTTCAATGTCTCCGGTTCGCTCGCACGGTCACATCCCAGATTTTGGGCTACGTTGATTACATCATCTACCGACTTATTGACGCGGACAAAGAATGCCACCTTGATATCTGCACGGATATTGTCTTTACAGATCAACCCGTCGTGTTCCATCCGGGCAATCTCTATCTTTTTCACGGATATGTCCATGATTTCCATTTTATGGAAAACCGGGATGACATACATTCCCTTGTTGAAGGCAACCTTAGAACCGCCGACCCCCGTCCGTACGATAGCTTTACCTTGCGGAATCTTCTTGTAGAACATGCTGAGGACCACGAAAAAGGCAATGATGAGGAATAACACGACACCAACGGCCAAAAGCACAATGCCCGTGATTCCATCTACAAATAATAATGCGTTACTGATCATGTGTTATGTTAGGATTAAATGTTAATATTCTCTAAATTGATTTCTTTTTGTACGTAATAATATTTTTTGTCGATAGTTTCCTTCGTCACCACCACATCGTCTCCATAATGCAGCTTTTCACCGTTTAAGCTTTTCACATTGAGACGGATAACATCCTGTTGGATGACAAACTCTGCAGAGCCGATGCTATCACCTTGAATAGAGGAGCGCATTTTTCCGATCCGGCCCAACAATTCCAACGCCTCTTCGCCTGTATAGCCCACCTTCTGGTAAAGCTTCACGACAGGGATAGTCACATAGTGCATCAGGAAGTAGGTCAAAATTGCTATCGGAACCAGGACTAGCACCGATTTCCAACCAAACTGGGCCAGGTTAAAGGCTAGCGAAGATGCGATGGTAATCAGCCAACCAATAAACTTAAACAAGGTCACGATCACCATCAGAGGCGCCTTCCCTATATTGATAAAATCCATAGCTTTAGAAAAGAAAGATGGTTCGGCGTTCGCCTCGTGGCTCGCATCGATATCGTCTGGAACGTCGATATCCTGAATGTCCGCTCCATCAAAATCAATGTTTGCTTCACCAAATTCAAATCCGTCGCCCAACAGCATGGTAAACAGCCAGTAGAGCAGGGAAACACCTGTCAACACCGTCATAATGGCGTTGGGCAGGGGATTGAAAAGAATGTCGAAGAGGTCTGCCATCGTTGTTTGGATTAATGTTTACATTTCTCTTTTGAAGGTGTACATCAGTTTATATGTGCTTCCGGCAGATGTGTAGCTCTCCACACAGACAAGCTCCCAGCCTCCCCTTCCATATTCATTCAGTGTTCTATCGATATCTTCCGGTGGGAATTTAGTTGACCAAAATCCTGTTGCTTCAATAATGACGGTTTTGTATTCAAATCTTTTCATATCAAAATGTTCTATGTTTTAATGGATAATTGTTTCTTAAGAAAAAGTAATAGACGATAGATCCGACAAAGGGGGCCAGAACGATTAGCACAATAAGCAAGACTTTATCGGTGCTTTTGTGTCTGAACTCTCTTTTAAACAAATCGATCAATGCGATAACTGCAAAAATGAGGGGTGTCAAACTGACGATAAGGAATAAAAACATAAAGAATGCTTCCCCCGCCCCGATATTGATAAATAGTGTGTTCATGGCCTTACGATTTTTTTAATTGTTGTTTTAAGTTTTCCAATTCTTCGGCAACCGATTTATCTCTGTCTTGTATCTCTGTAGATTCCCGAACAGCATTTTGTTGCGCCATTTGCTCATATGCCTTGGCCATGCTTTCGCTGTCTCTGGCCTTGGTTTTCATCCGTTCAAGCATATCAATTGTACCGTGGGTGTCCATATTGGCGATGTGTTGATTGGCAAGTTCCGAAGCTTGATTTACCTTCTGTTTTGCCTTTAAAGTTGTCAATTCTTTTTCCCATTTGGAAATATTATACCGTAAAATTTCCAACTGCTGCACGATTTTCTCAATGGCTTGCCCTTGGCTTTCGATTTGGTTCTGCAACTCGTCTATCGTTATTGCCAAATCCTGTTTCTGCAACAACGCCTCTTTGGCCAATCGGTTCGCCAATGAGATTTCTATCTCACCCGCATCGCCTTTCAACAATGCCACTTTGGCTTTCTCTTCCATCTGCCTGGCCTTATCACGATTTTCATCGACCTTGTTTTCCAAACGTATCTTGGAGGCTTTTGCCTGCGCTAACTGCTCCGTCGCGTCAGCAAGTTCTTCTTTCAAGTCCCGAATACCTTGTTCGGTCATGCGGATAGGATCTTCCATCCGATCCACCCATGCATGGATTTCCGATTGCCCTATTTTTAAAAGTCTTTTAAATATATTCATAACGTGTTATTTCTGTATTAACCTTTTGAAAACTTTATTAACTGCTCGTAATATTCGCTCAACAATAATGACAATGAATTGATGGCCGCCTCGAACTCGCTGCGATCCAAATTATGGAGTTGCAATGTGTAGCGAAAAATCACTTTCTTGCCGTCCTCTGTCAGGGCAAAAGCACCGTGCACAATGTCCCTGTTTTTCATCAACAGCGCTTTAAAGGTGTCAAGATTGTCTCCCCGCAGCGTAAACAGGTATTGCTCAAAGATGATAACCGGCGATGCCACGCCGATAATCAGCTTATGGATACCGTCCTCTTCGTTACTGACCACGAACACACCATCTTTTTCGCTTTTTGAGACGATGGTCAGATCGATGCTATCTAATAATTTTTCTATTTCGCAGAAGGTCATTGCCAATTATTTTATATATTTGCTTATAATATTTGCATAAAGATATAAAATGCAAAAATATTTTGCAAAATATTTTTTACATTTTTTGAGAAAATGAGTCAGATCGGAAATAATATTAAGAAACTTAGAAAGGTCAAAGGCCTGAGTCAGCAAGCTTTTGCGGATATTTTCAATCTTACCCGTGGTAATATCTCGTCATATGAAGAGTTCAGAGCTGAACCAAAAATCGAAGTGATTTTGCAGATTGCAAAATATTTTGGCATCCCCATCGCGGAACTATTGCAAAAACAGCTTACGGTAAATGAGATCCTCAACTTTGAGGACCATTTTGAAGACAGTACTATCCCCGCCCCTACCCAAAACCTAAGCGCTGTACCTTTTATCGGGCGGGAAAGCTTCCAAAATACCGACCAAAAAATCGATTTATCCGGACTGCCCCAAATCTATTTTCCGATCTATCATAAGCAAAAGTTTTTGGCCGTAGAAAATTGTTCCTTTATTCCCCATCCATTGGTTTTTCCTTTCGAAGAGAATGCTATCCTGTTTTTTGAACCGGTAGACATTACGATTTTGCACACGCTTGATCAGCATTATGGGTTTTACTGGGTGGCTGACGATCTTTTCTTTGGGCAATATCAGGCCAAGGGCAAAGATATCGAGTTAAGACTGAACGATTGGAAACAGGCTCCCTTCACAGAAGAAAAAAAATCGTCTTTTTGGAAACTGTATGGTAAATTCGAGAAGGTGCTGTAGCAAGAGCTTTCTCTCTCACAAGTTACACTTTGTTAAACTTGCGAGAGGGTGGGACAGACTAAACTTGCGAGAGGGGTGTTTCAAATAGGTTACGCCATTTCCAATTTCAAAAACCGGGCAGTCTCATTCTTCTTTTGCTTAATCAGATCTTCCGGAACACCGGCAAACATTAACTGTCCACCGTTTTTACCGCCTTCCGGCCCCATATCGATGACCCAATCGGCGGTTTTGACAACATCCAAATTATGTTCAATAATCAAAACCGTATTTCCTCTGTCTACCAAACGGTTGATGACGCCCAATAAAACGTGTACATCCTCAAAATGTAAGCCTGTCGTGGGTTCGTCAAGGATATAGAAGGTATTGCCGGTATCTTTTTTAGATAATTCCGTCGCTAATTTTACCCGCTGTGCCTCTCCTCCAGACAGTGTTGTGGAAGATTGCCCCAACGTGATGTAGCCCAAACCTACATCCTGTAAGGTCTTTATCTTCCGATAGATGGAAGGAATGTTCTCAAAAAACTCCACAGCCTCATCGATACTCATGTCCAACACATCGGAAATTGATTTCCCGCGATAGCGCACTTCCAGCGTTTCCCGATTATACCGCTTCCCCTGACAGGTTTCACATGGCACCTGTACATCGGGCAAAAAGTTCATTTCGATAATCTTCATTCCAGCCCCTTGACAGGTTTCACAACGCCCGCCTTTGACATTAAAGGAGAAACGTCCGGGTTTGTAGCCCCTGATTTTCGCTTCGGGTAACTGCACAAACAACGTGCGTATGTCGGAAAATACGCCCGTATAGGTCGAAGGATTGGATCGAGGTGTCCGGCCAATGGGACTTTGGTCAATCTCAATAACTTTATCGACATGTTCCAAGCCTTCTATGCTCTTGTAGGGCATTGGGGTAGCCTTGGCACGAAAGAAGTGTTTGTTTAAAATAGGATACAACGTACCTGTGATCAAGCTGGATTTGCCCGAACCTGAAACACCCGTCACCAAAATCAACTTACCCAATGGGAAATCCACCGATATGTTTTTAAGATTATTGCCCGTCGCGCCTTTCAAGGAGATCGTTTTGCCATTGCCTTTCCTTCTTTTTTCCGGAACGGCCACCTGCTTGACGCCATTCAAATAACTTGCTGTCAGGGATTGGGCTTGCAGAATTTCCTTTGGCGTACCTTGAGCCACGATTTCACCACCATGCACACCTGCTTCTGGTCCCATATCAATTACATAGTCGGCATTCAGAATCATGTCCTTATCATGCTCCACTACCAAGACCGAATTGCCGATGTCGCGAAGGTTTTTCAAGGAATGGATGAGCCGTTCGTTGTCTCGCTGGTGCAGTCCGATACTGGGCTCATCCAAGATATACAACACATTGACCAGTTGCGAACCAATCTGCGTAGCCAATCGAATACGTTGCGCCTCGCCTCCGGAGAGGGTTTTGGAAGATCGATCCAATGTCAGATAGTTTAGACCCACATCCAACAAGAAACCAATACGTGCACGAATCTCTTTTAGTATCTCCGCTGCAATAGTATTTTGCCGTTCGTTCAGTCTGGATTCGAGGCCGTCAAACCATTCTTGCAAGGCGGAAATATCCATTACCGCTAATTCATGAATGTTCTTATCATCAATTTTGAAATGCAACGACTCCTGCTTCAACCGTGCACCGTGACAGGTAGGGCAAACCACCTTTGTCCGAAAATCATCAAGAATAGGGGCATCGTCTGATTGTCTGCCGTTCATTTCTTCCAACATTTTGAACAGGCCGGAAAAATGCACTTTATATTCGCGTGCTCCATAGCTCCCATAAGAAACAGTGATGGGAATCGGTTCGTCGCCACCGAACAACAGGATATCAAGCTGTTCTTCTGTCAATTTGCCAATAGGGGCCGTCAACGAGAAATCTAACTTATTGGCGACCGCCTTAATTACCTGAAATGTCCATGACTCGCGGGCAGGACCTAAAGGTACGATAGCCCCTTTCTGTATGCTCTGTTTTCGATCAGGAATGACGATATCTTTATCGATTTCAAAGATATAACCTAAGCCATCACATTTGGGACAAGCACCATATGGTGAGTTGAACGAAAATGTATTCGGTTGTGGCTCATCGTATGAAATACCTGATTCGGCATCCATGAGGTAACGGCTGAAGAAATGTTCTTGTTCCTCCTTGTTTGCGATCTTGATAATCCCTTTGGCAACTTTCATGGCCTGCATGACAGAGGTATACAGGCGTTTTTTATCGCCTGCATTGGCATATAAACGATCCACGACGATTTCAATATCGTGGATTTTATAACGGTCGGCCTGCATCTTTGGCACAAGGTCCAATATTTCACCATCTACCCGCACTTTGGTATAGCCCTGTTTGCGGATTTGTTCAAAAAGCTCACGGTAATGCCCCTTACGTCCTTTCACCACCGGAGCCAAAACGTAAATAGCTTGATCCTTGAACTCTTGCATGATTTTCTCCACAATTTGCTCTTCAGACAAGCGTTGCATGGGCTTACCAGTAACATAAGAATATGCTTCACTTGCTCGAGCAAATAACAACCGCAAGAAATCGTATATCTCCGTAATGGTTCCCACGGTGGAACGTGGATTTTTGTTGGTCGTTTTCTGCTCGATGGATATGACAGGACTCAGACCGGAGATCTTGTCCACATCCGGGCGTTCCATGCCTCCCAGAAACTGACGGCTATAGGCGGAAAAAGTTTCCATGTAACGCCGTTGCCCCTCGGCATAGATCGTATCAAAAGCCAACGAAGATTTGCCACTGCCACTTAGTCCGGTGATCACCACAAGCTCGTTTCGAGGAAAGGTAACATCGATGTTCTTCAAGTTGTGTACGCGCGCGCCAAATACTTCTATCTCACTTTGTTCAACTAAATCTACGTGGTTTTGCTGTTTCGGGGAACTCATTCTTTTTTCTGATTTTTGCAAGTTACAAAGGTACGGATTTTTAAGGGTTTATTCGAGAATATTTCTGGTAGAGAAGGTAAATGCCGCAATCGGTATTCTCCTAATAACATTGCGCTTTTGCGCTCATATTCGAGTCCGATGAATTACCATTTATGTCAAAAAAGTAATCAATCGGCAATGATCACACAGTACCTACCGGCCAACTACCCCTGCACATGTATATACCTGTGACAAAAGTCGCCATTAACATCAAAAAGCTCGACAAAATTTGCCGAGCTTCAATAGATTTATCTCATTTTTTATGACGAGCTATGGAAATTTCACCCCTCGGTATTGCGCAACATTCACCTTGGTAATTTTGCTGCCATATGTTTCATTGATGGCATCTATAAACAGATTCGCTATCAAGGCATTTCCAATCGGGGTTAAGTGTACACCATCTAAAGAAAAGGCATTGCCCGTAATAAACGATGCATTAATACCAATGCCATTATAGTTTATACCAGAGCTTTTGACACGGTTCAGATAAGCATGGGCATCTGCCAAAGCCAGCCCTTTATTCTCGGCAACTGTTTTGATGATATGATTAAACTCATTTATGCGGTTGGATATTTCTACAATTTCGTCTTTATCCAATACAAACTTATCATGTAGCGGATTTAATGGTGACAAACCATATCCGGGGATACCGTTACTGGTTTTCCCCAATGTGTCCGTTGGGAATGTCAGACCAAATAAATCTTCGTTAGTAGCTTCGCGAGCTCCTGACGAAGTGGAGATGTATACTTTGGTAAATGCGCCACCTGTAGCGGTAGAAACTCCGGCTACAATTCTTTCAGTGGTCACAGTGTTAAAAAAAGGAATTGCTGTCACATTCGGAATAGTAGCCACCACACCTTTTTGCCCGTTGGCGGTCAATGCATCTATGAAATTATTATACAAAGCATTAAACGCAGCCGTACTGGTCAATACTGTGGTAGGTGATTCTTCAAAAGCACCATTCGTAGCGTACCCCAGCACATCAACGTTGCCCAACCAAAAGCTGAAAAACGTATGGTTTCGGTTGAGAACAAAATCTGTATAGCTTTTTTGTCCGACTTCGGCATCTGGAAGCAACCGTTCTAAATACATATTCAGTGCACCGAAAGGAGCATAGCCGGATAAATCCAAGCGCATGCCCGGTACACCAAGGTTCTCGACCTCATCGGTGTATTTCGTTAAGAGCCCTGGCCCTCTGTATGCCAAGTTTGAAGTTACATTTTCCATAGTCGGCTGGCCGTCTACAAGCGCTTTCAGCTGGATATATCCTGAGCCATTACGTTGTTCTTGCGGAAAAAAAGGAGATCTGAATGTGCCACCGCCCACACTTTGAAGCTGTTCAGCGATTAAATTAGGATAAGCGACCTGTTGTCCTTCTAAATACAAGCCTCCATCGGCATATCCGGCGGTCAAGGAATTGCCAATGGCAATATATTTGGAAAAATTAGCTTTACCCGCGGTTGTTTCTATGCCTTCAATTTCCGGGGCACAAGAGGTAATTATCGCTAATGAAGCAAAACCTATATAAAACTGTATATTTTTGAATGTTCTTTTCATGTTAATTACCATTTATATGTTAACGATACACCCGGTGCATGGATATTGGTTTTATAGGTTCCTGATAAACCGCTTGCCTCGTTTCTGACAGTGCGCTCAAGCAAGTGCTGAAATACGTACGCACCAGTAATATCCCATTTATCACTGATATCGTATGTAAAACCAACGGATCCCATGATACGATGATTATCAGGCGTTTCCGGCGAGAGGTATGAACCTCTAACAGGTGTATAAACAAATCCGGTACCGGCTCGAAGCGCCAAGCTTTCGGAAGTTTGATAATTTACGCCGACTTTACCTGAAAAAGCTTTTTCATATTTTTTGATCTGCCGTGTATCTTGCAATGCAGCGGTATTGTCTTTGTAGTCAAACACAAGTTCTTTATAGATGTCATATCCAATGAAAGTAGCATCGGTGGCAATGTCCACTCTTTCGCTGACGGGAAACGCTAAACCAAAATTGAAGGATGCAGGAAGAGGCAGCTCGGCATCAAATGTGGTATTGGGAAACAGCGCCTCCACGGCAGGTGCCACGGTAAACGTTGCATCCCCATCTTTCAATTTCGTCAATACCTTCGACCGATAGCTCAATGATATTGCTACATTATCCTCTAAGTGATAGTGTACGCCAAGATTGAACCCCATGCCGGTTCCCATGCCCGACAGGGAGGCCTGCCCAGACACGCCATTGGCGTCGGAAATAGGTATAGAACGCGACAAGTCTACAAAACCTACATTGTATACAAAGCCCCCTCCGATTCCAAAATTTTCCGTAATCTTAAAGCTTAACGTGGGCTGTATATAGATCGCCCGCATTTGCAGATGGTTTAATTCATATTTACCGGGCCATTCCGTACCCCAGTCGACTGATCCACCAAAAGGTGTATATACACCAATACCTGCTTTCCACCATGAATCGCTTGGACCAAAGGTGGCAAATACAGAAAAAGGTGGTGTGATCTTGAATTTAGTGTGATGAACGTCATTGCTATTTAACTCCCTGAAGGCAGCACGGTACATTACGCCACTGGCGCCAATCGATACAGCGTTATTTTCCATCTTGGACAGCGCGCCGGGATTGTAAAATATGGATGACTCATCCACAAAAAGAGCCGAGCCTGCACCAGACATACCCACAGCTTTTTGGCTTTGCGTGTTGACCTGTGATCCCTGCGCCCACAATAATAATGGACTGGCAAATAATAATGCGAGTAATAATTTTTTCATAGAAATATATTTTGATTAGCGCATGCGTAAACTTTATAAAAATAATATGCTAACATAGTATTTTTTTGTTCTACAAACAAATTTCTAACAAAAAATTAACACTATTTTTTTACTGTTCAGTTGCAATCCCTCATTATTTTCGGTATCTTGAAAACCTGAACAAATTAAAGGAAACAATGGCTAAAATAACATTTAAAGGTGGCGACGTAAATACGCAAGGCGATTTACCGAAAATAGGATCTCAGGCTCCTAATTTTAAATTGACCGCAGGTGACTTGTCCGAGAAGTCCTTAACAGATTTTAAGGGGAAAAAGGTGATTTTAAATATCTTTCCAAGTATCGATACCGGAACCTGCGCGACCTCTGTCCGCAAATTCAATGAAAAAGCATCTGGATTGGACAATACTGTAGTTTTGTGTATTTCAAAGGACCTTCCGTTTGCTCAAGGTCGTTTTTGTGCAGCAGAGGGTCTGGACAACGTCATCACATTGTCGGAATACAAGGACAGTAATTTCTCAGATGCCTATCAACTTAAGATTGTCGACGGTCCTTTGGCCGGACTTTTAAGCCGTGTGGTCGTCGTTATTGACGAGGATGGGAAAGTGGTCTATACAGAGCAGGTATCCGAAATCGCCAACGAGCCGGATTATGAGAAAGCACTGGCAGCAGTGTAAAGAAGCAACAGCTACAAAATAGAAAAGCAGGCTAAGCCTGCTTTTCTATTTTGTAGCTTCCAAAGCCTGTAGGATATCACCAGTAATATCGTCTTTGTCTTCAATACCTACCGATAAACGAACCGTGCCAGGCTTGATCCCCAAATGCAATCTTTCGTCTTCTTGCAGTTTGGAGTGTGTTGTTGAACTGGGATGTGTAGCGATAGATCGTGCATCACCCAAATTGGACGTATATAAAATCATTTTCAGAGCATCCAAAAACCGGAACGCACGTTCTTGTCCGCCTTTTACCTCAAAGGTGACAATGCCTCCCCCAGCTCTCATTTGTTTGACAGCCAGCTCATATTGGGGATGGGAAGGTAGAAAGGGATATTTTACATCCTCTATTTCGGGATGCTTCTCCAACGTTTCTGCCAACGCTAATGCATTGCTACAGTGCCTATCCATCCGAAGCGCCAACGTATCCAAGCTTTTGGATAAAACCCAAGCGTTAAAGGGTGACATTGCCGGTCCTGTATGGCGAATGAAAAACATTAACTGATCTATCAAATCTTGTCGGCCAACGATTACCCCTCCTAAAACGCGTCCCTGACCATCCATATATTTCGTGGCGGAGTGCAAGGACAGATCAAAGCCATATGCTAATGGTTTTTGCAGATAAGGCGTTGCAAAACAGTTGTCAATAATAAAAATGATATGCGGATGTCGTTTTTTCAATTCTCCTAAAAAGGATAAGTCAGCCAACTCCAAACCTGGATTGGAAGGCGATTCCAAGAAAAGAATTTTGGTATTAGGCTGTATGGCTTTCTCCCAAGCATCATTGTCTACTGCTTCTACATAAGAAGTGGTCACCCCCCATCGGGGGAAAAGCTGCGTAAAAAGCTGGTGTGTCGATCCGAAAATCGCCCGTGAAGACACGATGTGGTCACCACTGCTGACAAACCCTGCAAATGAGGCAAAAACCGAGGCCATTCCTGAAGAAAAAGCCAAGCCTGCTTCTGCACCTTCCATAATGCACACTTTGTTGATAAATTCAGTCGTGTTGGGATTTGCGTAGCGCGAATAGACCATGCCCGTTTCTTCATCGGCAAAAACGGCTCTTCCTTGCTCCGCACTGTCAAAAATGAAACTGGAGGTTAAATATAAGGGGACAGAGTGTTCTCTCGTTGCCGAGCGAGGGGCCTGTTCCCGAATGACTTTCGATTGATCTTGTTCCATGATGGGCAAATTTACAAGGTTAGTCTACTCTTTTTATATTTTTTTCCAATTTTTTTTGTGCAATGCACCTGCAAAAAGGAAAATAGCTTAAAGGCTACCCGAAAAGATATCAAAATTTCGCGGTTTTTTGATTGATGTCAAACTTCCTATCTTTGCAAGATGCGATTTGATGTTATCACTGTTTTACCTGATTTATTGGAGAGCCCTTTTGCTCATTCCATATTGCAGCGGGCACAGATAAAGGGATTGGTGGAAATCCATGTACACAACCTCCGCGACTATGCAAACAACAAGCACAAGTCTGTGGATGACTATCCCTATGGAGGTGGTTCGGGAATGGTCATGCAAATTGAGCCTTTTGCAACTTGTATCGAAAAGTTGCAAGGTGAACGGGATTATGATGAAATCATTTACATGACACCCGATGGAGAGACATTGAATCAAGACATGGCTAATAACCTGTCCGTTCAACACAACATCATCATCTTGTGCGGACATTACAAAGGGATCGACCAGCGCATTCGGGATGTTTTCGTGACCAAAGAGGTTTCAGTGGGCGACTACGTTCTGTCAGGCGGAGAACTTCCCGCGGCCATATTGGTAGATGCCATTGCCCGACTGATACCGGGCGTGCTTTCAGACGAAACCTCGGCCTTGTCCGATTCCTTTCAAGACGGCCTACTGGATGCGCCTATTTACACCCGACCCGCCACCTGGCGAGGGCATCGTGTACCAGAAGTTCTGTTGAGTGGCCATGAGGCCAAAATTGCGGCATGGAGGGATGAACAACAATTAAAACGAACGCAAGAACGACGTCCAGATTTATTGAAAGACTAAAGAAATCATCATAATTTTGTTTTTTTATTAAAAAAGATTTGTTAAACAAAAAAATATTATAAATTTGTAGGGTAGAAAATGATACAAAAAACTTTACATACAAATTGGTGGTGGCTCGAAACAATTCGAGTCGGGAACTGATTTGGCATGTGATACCTATTCATAATCAACCAAAACCACAGTGAAAGTTGGCCCGACGATCAATCGTTGGGCCTTTTTTATGAACATTGATTAATATAGAAGACATGAAATATACGTTAAAAACGAACCACAGACAGATTCTTGCAGACACTACGACACCTGTAAGCATCTATCTTAGGCTTCGGGATTCTTTTCCGAACAGCTTGCTTTTGGAAAGCTCGGAATACCACAGCCGCGATAACAACATCAGCTATATTTGTTGTCAGCCTATTGCGGGGATTTCTTTATACAAAGGACAACTGTGCATACAACTACCCAATGAAAGCCCTGTTTTCAAACATAGTGATGAAATAAATCTGCGACAGGAAGTTTCTAATTTCAGGCAACAGTTTGCCCAAGAAAACGAAGAATATCCATCTGTCATATCGTCGGGGTTATTTGGTTATTTTACCTTTGATACCATCGAACATTTTGAAGACATCACATTGGTAACGCCCATATCAGAAAGTAGAGATATTCCTCATTTGCAATATCATGTCTACCGTTATGTCATTGCCATCGACCACTTCCGCAATCAGCTCCATTTATTTGAAAATCTATTAGAAGGAGAGCATTCGGAGTTGGAAAAAATGCTCTACTTGATACAGAACAAAAATTTTCCGGAATATACGTTTAGCATACGCGGAGCAGAATCGTCCAATATGACCGATGAGGCATTTAAACAGTTGGTCATGAAAATGAAGGAGCATATCCAACGCGGTGATGTGTTCCAAATCGTGCCTTCCCGAGCTTTTTCCACGCCATTCGGAGGGGATGAATTTAATGTCTACCGGGCATTACGCTCCATCAACCCTTCACCATACCTCTTTTATTTTGATTATGGCAACTTCAAGATTTTCGGGTCCTCACCTGAGGCCCAGCTGACCATCAAGAAAGACGAAGCTACCATATACCCTATTGCAGGCACCTTCAAGAGGACAGGCAATATGGAGCACGATGAAAAAATTGCCGAGGAGTTGAAAAACGATCCGAAAGAATCGGCCGAACATGTCATGTTGGTGGATTTAGCCCGTAATGATTTGAGTAGGCACTGTACCCAGGTTCAGGTAAAATCATATAAGGAAGCACAATATTATTCCCATATCATCCATTTGGTTTCAAAGGTGTCAGGCAAGTTGCTTCCCGATGCCAATCCTTTTGACGTAGTGGGTGATACTTTTCCTGCCGGAACCTTATCGGGTGCGCCCAAACACATGGCCTTGACCCTTATCGACCGATATGAGGGACTACAACGCTCCTTTTACGCCGGTGCGATTGGTTTCATGGGTTTTAACGGTGATTTTAACCACGCGATTATGATTCGCTCATTTATGAGCAAAGATAATGTGCTGCACTATCAGGCAGGGGCCGGCATCGTGCTGGATTCAGATCCGGAAAAGGAACTGCAAGAAGTAAACAACAAAATTGCAGCACTAAGAAAAGCCCTAGAAATCGCATCAACGCTATGATTGGATACTTGACATTTGGTCAAACACGGGTACTAACACAGTATTTTACAAACGAAGAATTATACACATTCGATGAGCAACAAAATATTAGTAATCGATAACTACGATTCGTTCACTTATAATCTGGTTCATCTTCTTCAAGAGCTGCACCAAGAATATGTAGTGATTAGGAACGATAAATTTAATTTGGAAGAGGTGAAAGCTTATAACAAGATTTTGCTTTCGCCGGGACCGGGTATCCCCGAAGAAGCCGGCCTTTTAATGGAGGTGATCCGGCAATATGCACCAACGAAAAGTATTCTCGGCATCTGCTTAGGCCAACAGGCGATTGCCGAGGTGTTTGGCGGCACGCTCTTTAACATGCCGAAGCCCCTGCACGGAGTAGCCACGGATATCATTATTACCGACGAGTCGGAGTCACTGTTCCATGATTTTCCCAGAAATTCAAAAATTGGCCGTTACCATTCTTGGGCTGTGGATAAAAATACCTTACCTGACAGCCTGAAAGTCACTGCCCTCGACCCAGATGGTGTGATCATGGCCCTATCGCATCGGGAGTATGATGTCAAGGCAGTGCAATTTCACCCCGAATCAGTACTAACGA
>JBEBRE010000071.1:0-16103 GCA_040394995.1 Sphingobacterium wenxiniae | reverse complement strand
AAAGTGTAGGTGTTCTGTCGGAAGATGTAGGTGTCCTGTCGGAAGATGTAGGTGTTCTGTCAGAAGATGTAGGTGTTCTGTCAGAAGATGTAGGTGTTCTGTCGGAAGATGTACATTTTGTGTTTGTGGTTCTTTCTAAGATTTTTAGCTTAAAAATTGCTTTTAAGGATGTTTAAAGGCTCTTTTTTGCCTTAAAGACATGTGTTTTTTTTCTAAAAAAGGTGTAAAATTGTGCCATAAATATTTTTGGGGTACCCCTAAAATTGGCTCAATTTTACACCTTTTGGTTGATTTTCCGTCGCATCTTTGTGGTGTACATGTACAGGATTGTTAATTTTTTTTTAAACTTAAAATTTTGTAAAAATGTCAAAACCAGTATTTAAAAGCAAGGATGCAACCGGGTTGTTGCGTTATGCAGAACACATTTTGAAGAAGATGACGGAGAATGCGGACATGTTCACGAATCCTGTTCCGGATTTAGCCGCGCTAGAAAGTTGTCTGAGCGCTTATCGCGATGCCTATGCCGAGGCCACTTTTCGGGATAAACGGGCAGTGTTGCTAAAAGGTCAAAAAGGGAAGGAGTTGCAGGAAGTGATTTATCGACTTTCCCACTATGTGGATGCGGTGGCACAAGGCGATGCCGCTGTCATCTTAGCGGCGGGTTTTCAAGTCGCCCGATCAAGTACCAACCGAACCGGACGAACACCCAAGGCGGAGAACCTGCGGGCGGAGCACGTACAGGTGGGCTCAGGGGCTATTCGATTACGTGTAAAGCCTTGGCAACCGGCACGTTTGTACCACTATGATTACCGTCCGAAAGGGGAGGAACAGTGGACAAGTATGTTGCACAGTAAATCGTGGGTGGAGCTGCACGACCTGAACAGGTTGCAGGAGTACGAATTTCGCGCATCGTATGTTGGCCGAGACACCACACCAAACTTCAGTGACGTTGTTACGGCATTGGTCGTTTAGCAAGTAGAGAAGTTTTGTCGCGCCGAAAGCCTGCGGTAGACAGGGAATCGAGACGCGACAAAACTTACTTTTTCATTATATTTTTAACTTTACAACTACAATGCATATGGAAACGATAACCACCCAGCACCCCCTTCGAACCATGACTTTACGGTTCGACCGTTCTGTGCATCCGCCGGAGTTTGAAACTTTGGCATTGCAGTACTACCGCGAAATCCACGACCGCGTCTGGGAAATCAAGACGCGTATCCAACGTGCGCGCAAGCTCGCACCCGAGTTTAGCCTGCAGATCGAAGAGGTCGAAGCCCTGTTCGATATCGCCCGGAGTAAGTTTGACCACTTAAAGGTAATGTATGATACAAATCCTTTAAAGCGGACGGTGCGGGAACAGCTAAAAACCTTGATAATGGATATCAATAAACGTCTCGACAGTTTTGTTGCAGAGATGACTGATTTGGCAGTTGAGTTTCTGAACTATGACGAGTACCTCCTTGAACAGGAGCAATGGATGGAAAAGACGGCCTTTCCGCAGTTTAGCAAGGTTATTCAGCAATATAAACAGTGCTCAGTGGACATGGTCTTCTTCGACCATGATCTGAACGATTTTAGAGGAACTTTATCTTTCGTCAAAAAACAGGAGGGCAAATATTATGACCAGATGAATCAGTTGATAGAGCATTATAGTGATTTGAATGACGAATTATATAATTTTTTCGACGAAGTGGAAACCTTTGATAAAACATTGCACGACGATATAGACAGATAAATCTTAGCCATTTTTTAAATGCGCTATTGTCCGCAACGTGTTATGGATGCATGTTGCGGACTTTTTTTGCTTTTATAGCGATACGTTAATACAACAAATCCACGCTGTTCAGCATGTTAGCTTGCGCATCCTGAACCTGCATGATAAACAACGGATTTGTAATCCGACAAATGACCGGTAAAGCCCTTCTTTTGGATTATAAATCCCGGTCCATCTTAACTTCGAGATGCGTTGCACTAACATCTCGAAGAGCTGGGTTAAGAAAAAATTCTACCCCTAATTTCATGCTGACCATAGGAAGCATCTATACAGCATATAAAAACTATATAGTTTACAGATTCCTCCTATCGTCGGAATGACAAAAAAACGCACATCATGCACAACGGATTAATACAACAAATCCACCAACTGTCTTGCCTCTTTTACGTCATGTACCCGCAGGATGTGGATGCCTTTGGCCAATAGAAGCGTATTAAGGGCGATAGTACCGGTTAGCGATTCTTGGGCAGTAATCCCCAGTTTCTTGTATATCATGGATTTCCGGGAGATACCGCCAAGGATGGGCAAACCTAAATAATGAAGTTCGTCTACGCGGTGTATCAGTTCGTGATTCTGTTCTAACGTTTTAGCAAATCCATATCCTGGGTCTATGATGATGTCCTTAACGCCTAAAGAACGTAATACGGAAATCTTTTCGCCAAAATAAACGGCTATATCCGTTACGAGGTCATCGTATTGCGTGAATTGCTGCATGGTTTCCGGTGTCCCCCGCATGTGCATCATGATATAAGGCACTTGTAGACGCGCCACCGTAGCAAACATCGCTTCATCGAGCGACCCTCCAGAAATATCATTAATAAGGTGTGCACCGGCCCTGATGACCTGTTCGGCCACCGATGCCCGAAAGGTGTCTATGGACAGGAGGATTTCAGGGAATGTTTCAGCCAATCGCTCGACCACAGGCATGGCCCTGTCCAGTTCTTCCTGAGGACTAATCGCTGTTGCACCGGGACGGGAAGAATAGGCACCAATGTCTATAATATCGGCTCCCTCCGCAATGAGCTGTTCTGCTTTCGTGATGGCGAGTACCGTATCGTTGTGCCGGCCACCATCGAAAAACGAGTCTGGCGTAACGTTGAGGATACCCATCACCAACGGCTTTTCAAAGGTGATAAGCTTACCTTTAGCGTTGATGGATTGGGTCGGGTATGTGTACAGGTTTTTCATGGAAACAAGATGAAAAGGGAGAGGGCTAAAAACACCGAAATGTCCTCCTGAGGACTTCGACTGCACTCAGTACTGGCTCAGTCGAAGGATACATTTCAGTTTGTTTTGTCGCGCTTCGACTACGCTCAGCGTGACAAAACTTATCTTTTTAGCGTCTATTTCAACACCAAAACTCCGTCAGCAACGATACTGATGTCTTTCTTGGGCTCGGTAATCTTGGCGATCTCTTCTTTGGACGCACCTTTGTCTTCCGCATAATGTTTCAGCCATTCCACCGATGTCTCCTTGACTTTAGCTTTTCCTTCGACGGCTACTTTTTTGCCGACGATATCCTGTGGAACGAAGTATGCGTAATCCGTAAAGCGTACCATGACCGATTCGCCATTATCACGTTTTAACGTAAGAAAGCAACCTTTTTTCTGACAGACCTGTACGACTTCGCCTTCGATCTTCCCAGTGTATACCTCTTCGTTTTTCAATTTCTTTTCTAAGGAAGCTATACTGATGGCATGTTTAGCATCCATCTTTTTCCCATAATTAATGCCCGGTTTTGCTGGCGTAATCTCTTGTTGCGCAAAGCTCATTTGCAAACTGGTCAATGCAAGGACCAAATATATTGCTAATGTTTTCATATCTATATTTATTTACGTAAAAATTCAAACTTACCACTAGAGTCCAAGCGCATGACGGTAGATGATTTGCCATTTCCTTGTCTCTCTTGTCCATACTTAACGACATAATCCACGCCATTTTTAATTGTGTCTGATATGTCGTGAAAACCTTTTGGCGGAAGCTCACCGCTCAAATTGGCCGAAGTGGAGACAATTGGTTTCCGAAACCGTTGCAACAGCTGTTCACAAAAATCATGCTTCGCGATGCGAATACCAATGGAACCATCGGTGGCAATAACATTTTTGGCAAGGTTCTTCGCACCAGAGTAGACAATGGTTAGCGGGTTTGTAGCATATTCTATGAGCTCATAGGCCACTTCGGGTATATTATCCGCGTAGCTCGCCAATTGGTTGTCATTATGAAGCAGGATAATCATGCTTTTGGACTTTTCCCTACCCTTTAACGCAAAAATCTTTTCCACGGCTTCTTCGTTGGTTGCATCGCAACCAATTCCCCAAATGGTATCTGTTGGATAGAGGATAAGGCCACCGTTTTTCAATGTTTGCAGGGCCTTATTAATATCTTCTCTATCGACGGTTGTGCTATTCATCTTTAAACGGCAACATTATGCTCGCGAAGGGCATCATTTAGCGATGTTTTCTTGTCGGTAGACTCTTTGCGTTTACCGATGATGAGCGCACAAGGCACCTGATATTCGCCGGCAGGAAATTTTTTGGTGTAGGAGCCGGGGATGACAACTGAACGCGCCGGTACATATCCTTTGTATTCGACAGGTTCTTCTCCCGATACATCGATAATTTTAGTCGATGCGGTTAGCACCACGTTTGCACCTAATACGGCCTCTGTTTCTACACGGATACCTTCTACGACAATCACGCGTGAACCGACGAAAACGTTATCTTCGATGATGACCGGAGCGGCCTGCACGGGTTCCAAAACCCCGCCAATCCCCACGCCACCACTCAAATGTACGTTCTTTCCGATTTGTGCACATGAACCTACTGTAGCCCAGGTATCGACCATCGTTCCTTCGTCTACATAAGCACCGATATTGACATAGGAAGGCATCATGATCACACCTTTGGAAATATAAGCGCCATAACGGGCCGAAGCGCCAGGAACGACACGCACACCCAACTGTTTGTAGTTGGTTTTAAGCTTCATTTTGTCGTGGTAAACAAATGGGCCATTATCGATTTCCTTCATCTCGCGAATAGGGAAATATAAGATGACAGCTTTCTTGACCCAGTCGTTCACATGCCAACGGCTCCCGATGGGCTCTGCCACCCGAAGCTCGCCCTCATCGAGCATTTTGATGACCGCACGGATAGCTTCTGTGTGTTCTTTGTAATCCAATAATTGCCTATCTTCCCAAGCGTCCTCGATTAATTTTTGAAGGTTGTGTAGTTCCATTTTAAATTAAAAAGTAAAAAAATAAAAAGTAAAAAAAGACAATACCGTTATTTGGTGGTATTTGAAAAGAAGCTGTCTGCATATGGTGATTGTCATTCCGAGATGCGAGGAACCCAAAGGGCTCCATCGGAAACAATCGTCTTTGCACGCAAAAAGCTGTTTTAGATGCTTCTTTCGTCGGCATGACAAACTATTTGCACAGCCTCCTCTGTCGATACAAACCTAAGTAAAAATGCTGTATTGTACAATTGCAAATTAACCATCAACCATTAACGAATTAAATGCGTTTGCCCTGCTTTTAAAATTAGCCCTTTTAGCGTATTTTTGTGTATGGCAGGTGAAACGGAGAAATTAAGAATAGATAAATATTTGTGGGCTATCCGCATATTCAAGACCCGGAGTTTGGCTACTGAAGCCTGCAAAGCAGGCCGTGTGAAACTGAATGGGCAAAATGTAAAGCCTTCTTATGTAGTGAAGATTGGGGAAACATATACAATACAGAAAGGCATCGAGCGCAAAGTGATTCACGTGACGGGCTTGTTGGAAAGACGCGTGGATGCGAAAACAGCTGTACAGTTTTATGAAGATCAAACACCGATAGAAGAGACATATGGATTTAAATCTGTTTTTCATGCGCCTGCACTGAAACGCGACAAAGGAACAGGTCGCCCAACAAAAAAAGACCGTCGTGAAATCGACGATCTGCAATCGGAATGGTGGGGAGAAGATGAAGCGTAATTTCATAAAAGGCATCATTGTCTCTATTTTAGTAGGACTGCTCCATGTGTCGTCTGCTGCGGCATACAATATGGACTCAGTGGAGCGAGAACTGCACACCGTACTCCTAAAAAAGAAAGAGATCGAGCGTGTTAAGGTGCGTGAGATAGCCGTGTTGAAAAGTAAATTGTCGACAGCTCGGCAGGCGGCCGAAAAAACGGAATTATTGCGCCAGCTCATCCACCATTATGAAAAATATCAAATTGATTCCGCTATTGCCTATGTGCATGCCTATAAAGCATTGGGGTTCCAACTAAAGGATACGTTTGTTATCCATCAGTCGGATATCTATTTATCGAAGCTGTATTCTTCTGCCGGAAAGCATATTGAATCAAACCATATGCTAAAGACCATCAATAGCGCAACACTCCCGAGAGGATTACGACCCCAATATTTTGAAACATATTCGGCATTTAGCAGCCATTATGGTCAAAGCAGCAACAATAATTTGTATTTCAGGGAGAGTGAGCAGTACAGAGACTCGCTTCTACTTACATTAGACATCAATTCGGAGGAATACCGGATTGCTTTGGCGACCAAGAAGCTGTTCCGCTACGAGACTGACCAAGCTGAAAAAATCTTGAAAGGGCTATTGGATAGTATCAATGATGCGCACCCCAAAAGGGCGCTGATAGCTTATTTCTTAGGGATGGTATACAAGAATAAAGGCGATTTGGATAAGCAATTGTATTATTTTGGCATTTCAGCCATTTCGGATATAAGGAATGTTGTCAAAGATAACGCCTCGCTCCAAAGCCTGGCACTGTGCTATTATGAAAAAGGAGATATCGATAAGGCTTATATGTTTATCCAGGAAGCCATTGACGATGCGGTTTTTTGTAATGTGCGTTATAGAACCTTGGAAAATTCTTCTTTTTTTTCGATTATCAACGCCGCTTTTCAAGAAAAGGAAAATGCTCAGAAAAAAGCACTGCAAAAAAATCTGATTATCATTAGCACACTGAGTTTGCTATTGCTTGTTGTCCTCTCCATCTTGTATGTCCAATTGAAAAAATTGCGGAAAACCCGTACCGATTTGCGTGAAGCAAATACCGAACTGACAAAACTGAACAGCCAATTGCTCAAGGTAAACGTGGATCTGTCGGAAGTAAACCATATTAAAGAGGAATATATTGCCCAATTTTTTGACATCTGCTCAAGCTATATTGACAAGATTGACGAATACCGGAAATTCCTTTTTAAGAAATTTTCCAACAAGCAGTTTGATGAGATTACCAAAATTTTAAAATCCCAAGCGGTCATCAAATCCGAATTGGACGATTTATACCGCAACTTCGATACGATTTTTCTCAATCTGTATCCTTATTTTATCCGTGATTTCAACAATCTCTTGAAACCTGAGGAACGTATCGTGTTAAAATCGGACGAATTATTGACGACGGAATTACGCATTTTTGCCTTGATTCGCTTGGGTATTACGGATTCGGCAAAGATTGCCGGCTTCCTGCGCTATTCCCTGCGCACAGTCTATAATTATCGTGTAAAAGTACGAAACAAAGTAGCGGGATCGAAAGATGATTTTGATGAAAAAATCAAAACCATAGGGGAGATTCGGTCTTTTTAACGACTTTAGCAGTTACTTTTTAGCTGATGTGTGTTTTTTGTAATTTGCTGTTAATTAGTTGTTTGATTTGTTTTTGAGGTTACTTTTGATTTTCCTTGTGTACAAATCGCTTCCAGAGGGTAGCAGTCTTTGCTACATTTGTTAAAAGTCTTGAGGGGACTTTGAACGATTATAAATCCATTAATAAATTAAAATTATAAGACCTATGGCATTTTCTACAAAAATGATGCGGCATCTTATTTTTCTTGCGCTGTTGATCTTGCAGACGAACGTGTTTGCACAGGAGAGTATTGCAGTCGCAGGAAAGGTTATAGATGCCCAAACCAATGAACCCATTGCCGGTGCGACGATTGCTGTACTCGGCACATCCATGAGTACGTCTTCAGCAGCGGACGGAACTTTTCGTTTATCAAATGTGCGTAAAAACGCCACGTTGGCAGCCACATTTGTAGGCTACGAAAGCCAGCGCCTGACGGCAGATGGCAGTGCCTTGCAATTTCAGCTGACATCGTCGTCTTCCACATTAGAGGATGTGGTGGTGATCGGTTACGGCTCGGTAAAACGGAAAGATGTGACTACTGCGATTTCTACTGTCTCAGTAGAAGATGTAAATGAACGGCCTATTGTTTCTGCAGGTCAGCTTATACAAGGCCGGGCGGCAGGTGTATCTGTGATACAGCCGAACGGTGCTCCCGGAGGCGAAACGTCGATTCGTATTCGTGGGACGACGTCATTTAATGGTAGCAACAGCCCGTTGTATGTGGTGGATGGCGTGCCGGTAGACAACCTCAATTTCCTGTCGCCTACAGATATTGCGGATATGCAAGTGTTGAAGGATGCTTCTTCAGCGGCCATCTACGGTTCACGGGCGGCTAATGGCGTGGTATTGATTACGACTAAACAGGGCAAAGCGGGCGACGCAAAGATTGCTTTCAACCTGCAGCACACACAGACCAACATTACAAGTCGGTTAGCGTCACTAAATGCGCAACAATATAAAGAGTTGCAGGACGAAATCGGTATGGTAAATGTTCCGGCCGGATTGACCGACAAGACCAATTGGTTTGATGAAACCTTTAAAAGCGGGCAATTGCAGAATTATCAGGTGTCCATTTCGGACGGCACAGAGAAGCTTCGGTATTTTCTTTCGGGAGGATATTTGAATGAAAAAGGTATTATTAATACCGCTTTCTACAAACGATACAACTTTAGGGCAAACATCGAAAACAAAGTTCGCGATTGGCTGACGGTGAACGCCAACTTCGCCTACTCGGATTATAACGGTAATGGAATCATCACCGGACAAGGAGCAAACCGCGGAGGTGTAGTCACTTCCGTTATCAATACACCTACTTTTGCGCCGGTTTGGGATGAAGATAATCCCGGACAGTATTACACCAATTTCTATGGGGTGAATATCACCAGCCCCTTGGAAAACATGGCCCGTACCAAAAATAATAAGAACCGGGAAAACAGATTGGTGGGCGCGGGAAGTGCAACCATCCATTTTCTTCCTTCATTGAATTTCAAGACTTCTTTTGCCTTAGACAGAAGAAATGCTTTGTCAACGACTTTCTTGGATCCGCTTTCTACTTCTTGGGGTAGAAATCAGTATGGCGAGGGATCAGATTCGAGAAATACCAATACGGTCTTGACTTTTGACAACGTGTTGACCTATAGCGAATCTTTTGGTCAGCATAACTTGGAAGTGATGGGTGGTACGTCATGGACCAGTTCGGATTATCGTAATAGCTGGATTAACGGATCGCATTATCGGGATGACTTGATCGAAACGTTAAATGCCGCGAATAAGATTTCGTGGACAGGAACGGGAAGTGGCGCTTCACAATGGGCCATCATGTCTTATTTCGGTCGAGCTTCCTATAATTTTGATGGTAAGTACCTTGCAACGGCTAATTTGCGTGCCGATGGATCTTCCAAACTGCATCCTGACCATCGCTGGGGAATATTCCCTTCATTTTCCGCGGCGTGGAGACTATCTGCAGAAGACTTTCTTTCGGATGTTTCCTGGCTAAATGACCTGAAGATCAGAGGGGGTTGGGGAGAAACAGGTAATCAATCGGGAGTAGGTGATTATGCCTATCTGCAACGATATAACATTGGTCGTGTCCAATGGTTTGTAACAGGACAAGAGAATGCCGTTCCTACCATTTCACAGGCTAATTTAAGAACACGCGACCTCACATGGGAAAAGACACGTCAAACCAATATTGGTCTCGACTTCATGGCCTTCAGCAATCGTTTGAATGTCAACTTGGATTATTATTATAAGTACACCAGGGATATGTTGATGTACGTGGATCTACCTGCTGGTAGTGCGGCGGTCAATAATATCGTGCGTAATGAAGGAGAGATGAGCAATCGTGGTTTCGAGATCAATGTCAACAGCAAGAATCTGCAAAGATCCTTGACCTGGGATACCGATTTCAACATCTCTTTCAATAGAAACCGTTTAGAAAAACTGGCGCTTCAACAGATCTACAGCACAGCCCGGACGGTGGATTTCGTTGATGAGAATGTCGTTCGCAATCAACCCGGGCGTGCTTTAGGCGGTTTTTTTGGTTATATCAGTGATGGCGTGAATCCCGAAACCGGCGAGCTCAATTATAGGGATATCAATAATGATGGAATTGTGTCAAGTTCGGACAGAACATATATCGGCGATCCTAACCCTGATTTTACCTTTGGACTGACCAATAATTTTGGTTACAAAGGGTTTAATTTGAGTGTGTTTTTGCAGGGCTCTTATGGTAATGATGTCTATAATGCATCCAGAATAGAAACAGAGGGGATGTACGACGGTAAGAACCAATCTGTTCGTGTGTTGGAAAGATGGCGTGTTCCCGGACAGGAAACCTATATTCCCAAAGCTGGTTTTAACCTCAAAAACTCTACTTATTTCATCGAGGACGGAAGTTTCCTGAGAGTGAAAAATGTCTCGCTATCATACGATGTTAACGCCAATAATTTGACTCGTTTGGGCATCCGCAAATTGCAACCGTTTCTGTCGGTCAGCAATATCCTAACCCTGACAAAATACACCGGATTTGATCCCGAAGTCAATCAATGGGGTGGAAGTGGAGCAGTTCAGGGTATTGATTGGGGAACCTATCCGCATAGCCGTTCGTTCGTCGTAGGATTAAATCTTGAGTTTTAATAAATAAAGTGAAGATCATGAAAAGATATAGTATATATGCAGTAGTGGCGATATGTTGTTTGACGATCGTGTTCAGCTGTTCTTTAGATAGAGATCCATTGGATGCTTATTCCGATGTTACGGAAGGCATCACCGAAGAAGGCGAATATGTAGCGTTTAGAGACAGGGCGGCCGTATTGAGCCATATGACTACCCTGTATAATCAAATGCGGGATCGCCAGGAACATTGGTATTTGGACTTGTTACTGATCGCGGAGTCCCATGCAGACAATGCCTATGCGGGAACTACCGGGGCCGAAGTGGTGCCTTTTGAAAACAACGCAATTGAAGGCTCTAATTCGGTTTTAAGCCGCGATTGGAATCGGTATATGGAAGATATTGCCCGGGCAAATAAGCTGATTGTCAATATTGACAGTGTTCAGGACAATAGTTTGTCTACTGCGGAACGACAACAATTAAAAGCTGAGGCCAAGATATTCCGGGCTATGGTGCTTTTTGATATGGTGCGGCTGTGGGGAGATATTCCCGTACTCACAACAGAGGCCGGTGATATCACGGCAGAAACCATCGAAGACGTATACGACGATTACTTCCCTCCTCAAAGCACGGAAGAAGAAGCCTATCAACAAATTGAACAGGACTTGTTGGATGCCTTGCAATTTGCGCCTAACAACAATGCATCGGATAAAACCAAGTTCTCCAAATCCGTTGCCAAAGCATTGCTGGCTAAAGTTTATGCCGAAAAACCGTTGCGGGATTATGATAAGGTTATTCAATACGCTGATGCGCTCACTGCAGATGGCTTTGCTCTTGAAGACGATTTTGTCAATCTGTTTGGCATGAATGCCGATAATACCGATGCAAAAATGCGCAACACAAAGGAATCGATTCTAGAAGCGCAGTTTTTCTCGGGCAATGGCAACTGGGTAACGTGGATGTTTGGCCGGGATTTGATCAATTATAATTCCAACTTCACATGGGCTAAATGGATAACACCTTCACGTGATTTGATTAAGGTATTTACAGATGAAGGGGACGATATACGCTATGAAGAATCCGTTGTTTATTATGTCGCAGGTTGGAGTAATTATTACCCCGCTGAACATTATCCCTTTATGTACAAGACGCGGTCTGCTTTGAACAGTATTATCAAGTACCGCTATGCAGATATTTTGTTGTTAAAAGCTGAAGCTCTTTTGCTGAAATCTTCGCCGGATTTAGAAGGTGCCGCGACTATTATCGACCAAATTCGTGACCGTGTTGATTTATTGCCGTTGCCTAACAACGTTCGGTCAAACAAAGAGGCATTGTTCCAAGCCCTGATGAAGGAAAGAAGGTTAGAGTTGGCTTTTGAGGGCGAGCGTTGGTTTGATCTGGTCAGATGGAATAAAGTGGAAGAGGTGATGAATGCCGTATATGCAAAAGATTCGGGCAGAAAGGCACAGGTATATCCGTTTACTCAATATTCATATAGACTCCCCATTCCACAGTCGGTCCTTGATCAAAACCCGAAATTGAAACAAAATCTTGGATATTAAAATAGATGGCTATGAATGTAAAAAAATCACTGATATTATCTTCCCTTTTGACCTTGTTTTTGCAGGCCTGCGGGTCGGACAAGCCGTCCATCATACCCGAAGAGCCAGAAGAACCGAAGCCGGGAGAAGTGACGGTCTATACCACGACGAGCGACAGATCCCAAGAATTGAAAAAAACGCTTATTTCTTTCAGTACGGGCTCGAATATGTCACCGCGAACGATTACACTTAATGAAAGCGTGACGTATCAAACCATGGACGGCTTCGGCACGGCGGTAACGGGCTCTTCCGCCTACAACCTGCTGAAGATGTCTGCGACAGATCGAAGCAAATTCCTGAAAGAAACATTCTCGACAACAGATGGGTATGGACATAGCTATATCCGCATTGCTATTGGCTGTTCGGACTTTTCGCTGAGCGAATATACGCTAAACGATGAACCCGGTATAGAGCATTTTGCATTGCAAGAGGAAGAAACACAGTTTGTGATTCCGGTTCTGAAAGAAATTTTGGCGATTAATCCCCACATTAAAATACTGGGCTCGCCCTGGACGGCTCCCCGTTGGATGAAAGTAAACAACTTGACGAGTTTAGCACCCCACAACTCATGGACGGGGGGACATTTGAATCCGGCTTATTATCAGGATTATGCCACTTACTTTGTGAAATGGATTCAGGCGATGGATGCACAGGGAATAAAAATATATGGCATCACCCCGCAAAACGAACCTTTGAACCCCGGAAACTCAGCATCCATGCTGATGTATTGGGAAGAACAGCAGGCTTTTGTGCGTGACGCGCTGGGGCCTAAGATGAAAGAGGCGGGCTTGCAGACGAAGATTTATGCCTTTGACCATAACTATAATTACGACAATATTGCCAGTCAAAACGATTATCCGATACAGATCTTTAGCGATCCACAAGCCGCGCAATATTTTGCCGGTTCGGCTTACCACAATTATGGTGGGGACAAAGCAGAACTGTTGGACATCCGGAGCAAAGCGCCAAACAAGGAGCTTGTCTTCACGGAAACATCCATCGGCACGTGGAATGATGGCCGGAACCTAAGTAGGCGCCTATTGGAAGATATGAAAGAAGTGGGATTGGGAACGATAAACAATTGGTGCCGGGGCGTCATTGTTTGGAATTTGATGTTGGATGGTGAAAGAGGACCTAATCGCGACGGTGGATGCCAGACCTGCTACGGTGCGGTCGACATCAATGCGTCGAATTATAAAACAATCACCCGCAACTCGCATTACTATGTTATCAGCCATCTTTCAGCCGTTATTCAACCGGGGGCGGTACGTATAGGCGCGCAGGGTTTTGATGATCGGGATATCATGTATGCTGTGTTCAAAAATCCCGATAATAGCTATGCAGTGGTATTGGCAAATGATAAAAATGAAGCGTCGAGAGTAACCATAGCCGATGGCAAAAACCACTTCAGCTATGAAATTCCGGCGAAATCTGTTGTTTCTTATAATTGGAAAAAATGAAGAAGTATATAAAATATATGATGTTCGGTCTTTTTGTGGCTTTTGTAGGATGCAAAGAAGACTATAAGTATCCATTGGGCGGTGGAAGCCCATTGTTGGATGTCACTTCGGTGCCTAATAGTGCCTTTTTTGGCGATAGCTTGTCTTTCGATGCCCGGGTATCGGACGCTGGAAAGGCTCTTTCGACGTTAAAAGTGCAGTTGTATTACAGTGAAGATCTCGTGTCTGAGCGAACAATCCGTACAAAGGAATATGGTGATTATGCCGGTAAGATCTATATCCCGTATCTGGCCAATATCCCAAATGGTACGGCGAAACTGAAATTCATATTGCAGAATGTGGGTATGACCACGACCGAAAAGGTTATAGATCTGCCACTTTCTCGTCCGGATTTTCCGTTTTTAAACCTGATCACGGATAACGGAACGTATAAGATGGAGAAGGTAGGTGCAAATGAGTATGCGGTTACAGACGATTTTCCACAGAAAGTGCGCGGCTATATTGAGGCGCCGGCATTCGGGGCGAATGGAAATACACTGCAGTTTGGTTGGGATGTCGATAAGATAACGGAAGGCAACACACAACAAATACCGTTTTCCAATTATTCTTCCGGCACGTATACTATTCAGTTCAACACACTGACTTATGTCGCCAGTCCTTTCGTGAGCTATAAGATCAATGGCAATGAGCTGACGATGGTAGACGACAATACCTATTTTATCGACCTCCAGTTGGAGAAAGATCAGGAATTGACTGTTGAAGGTATTGCTGATTTGGATGAATGGTGGATAGATAGCGATTTCCTTCGGAAAGAAAACGGTAAATACTTCCTTCAGGCAATTTCGGGAAAATATAAGGTTACGGCCAAATTTGATCGAAAATATTTCATTGTGGAAGCTATGGATGGCAATAATTTGGCAACCTTGAAAGAAGATGGTACAGGTGCGATTTGGATTATCGGTGAAGGCATCGGTAAGCCTTCATTGAGCAACCAGGTCGGTTGGGATACCGGTAAAGCCCTTTGTTTGGCACCGATAGGTAATAAAAAATACCAAGTAACGGTTGTTGCAGGCCAGCAGGTCAGAGCAGATAATATCAACTTTAAGTTCTTCCACCAAAAAAATTGGGGTGGCGAATATAAAAATGATAACCTGACAACAGATAGTGATCTTATTTTTGTCGGAGACGGAACAAATGGCCGAGATCCGGGCAATTTGGGGATCCAAAGCGGTAAAACGCTGGAAGCCGGAGCAACGTATGTTTTTGTCGTGGATGTGAGTGCTGGCAAGAATAATGCTAAGCTAACGGTCACGAAGCAATAGCACTGTAAAATGCTGATCAGCCCTGCTATACCAATCGGAGATAGCAGGGTCTTTTTTTTCTGAAAAGTGTCTATTTAACGTGCGTTCAGGATAAGCCTTCGTTTGACGGGATATGTCATCCAGGCGCTAAGGTATATTATAATAATTCAAATACCGCACGATGCTATTTGCCCTGCGGTTGACGTAGGCAGAAGGGTTTCGGGCATCCCATCGACGAGGATTGGGCAGTATGGCAATAATAAGTGCCGCTTCCTTCTTGGTGAGGCTTTTTGCTGACTTATGGAAATAGTAATGAGCGGCTGCCTCGGCACCATAGACCCCTTGCCCCATTTCAATCACGTTGAGATACACTTCCAAAATCCGCTTTTTGCTCCAGAAGAGTTCGATCAATACGGTAAAGTAGGTTTCCAATCCTTTTCTTAACCAGGAGCGTTCCGGCCAAAGAAAGACATTTTTGGCTACTTGTTGGCTGATGGTGCTGCCACCACGCAATCGCCCGCCTGCTTGATTTTTTTCAAAGGCTTCTTTGATGGCCTTGGTATCGAAGCCACTATGGGTGAGGAAATGGGCATCTTCACCTGCTATGGCCGCTTTTTTAAGGTTGTTGGAGATATCCACATAGTTTAGCCAATCTTTTTCAATCTTAAATCCTTTTCCGGCAGCTTTCCACTCGAAACCCCGTTTGATCATGAGATACGTGATAGGGGGATTGACAAACCGAAGGGAAACGACCCAGAAAATAGTCAGCGCAAAAAAGCCACCAATAAGATATGCGGTCCATTTTTTTACCCTAATTTTCCAGTTGGTTGTCTGTTTTTTCTTCTTCTTGAAATTATTTCCTCTTTTGATGGCCATCTCCGTTGTCTTGACGTTGCAAAACTATGTGAAATTTATCGGTTTAGATAGTGCTGAAATAAGAAAAATTACAGTAAGTTTTGTAAATCGTCCTCCTGAAATCTTCATTGAAAATATTGCCCATATTAACCTCTGGCTTTGGCTTCCCCTTTGGTTTTGTCCATTCGAGGAGGATTGTCCAAAGGATAATTAAAGGCCATGATGTTGAGTTGTGCCGCTATTTTCAACCGTTCCTGCCAGCTTAGCTTTTTATAGTGCACAGCATGATCGGCAGCTTCTTGGGCTGTTTGTGCTTTGAACGCAGATTTATCCAAACGCATGGTTTTCATCGTTCAAAC
>JBEBRE010000070.1:0-16217 GCA_040394995.1 Sphingobacterium wenxiniae | reverse complement strand
TGTAAAAAGGATTTTTTTGTACCCAGCGCCGGAGTCGAACCGGCACATCCGAAGATATTGGTGTTTGAGACCAACGCGTCTACCAATTCCGCCAGCTGGGCATGCTGTCTCGTAGAGTGATGCAAATATAGGAGTTGTTGCAGTTTTTACAAAATAAAAATGATGTTTTTTTAGAACTGTTTGATTTTAAACACGTTTATTTTTTTTGACGGAAAACCAAAAAAATAGCAGACCGAAAATAGGACTAATCGTCTTTGTCTTTAACAGAATTTAACACGTGAGCTTTTAAACGTTTTGGAAAAAACATATTCTATCCTGATGTAAGGTTTGTTTATAATTGATTGTTGAACGAGCTAAAAGAAAAGATATGAAAAAGATATTGAGTTTGACATTGTTATTGTCAGGATTAACGTTGGCTACCTTTGCGCAGCAGGATGGCAAAGCAAACGATTCTTCGGTAAAAAAGGAGCGCAGGCTTCCGAAGAAAGAACGTCACATGGAGCGCAAGTCTCCGGAAGAAATTGCAAAAGTCAGAACAGAACATCTGGACAAGCAATTGAAATTCACAGAGGCACAACGTAACGAAGTGTATGCGCTCCAATTGGCGCAAGCAAAACGTCATGAGGCCCACCGCTCAGAGATGAAAAAACTCCAAGAGAAGTGGAAAGCGGAAGCAAAGGAATCACATGATAAATTTCAACAAACATTGACCCCTGAACAACAGCAATTGATGAAAGAGAAATTTGCCAACGCAAAGAACAAAAAGATGTTGCGGAAAAGAGAAGATTATCGAGGAAAAGAGGGTTTTCGAGGTCGAAAACCGATGATTAAAGAAGACAAAAGCGAGTTATAGTAGTGGTTAGTTTTATGTTTAGATGAGTGGATGGGGCATTGAATGATGCCCCATCTTTTATTTTGGGATGTGCTTTTTGAAAATTAACTCATCACGGTCTCGCTATGTTGTTTTAATAAAGCTATCCTAAACTTGCCAAGCTTTCTTCCAAGATTTTGATCTTGGCTTCGGCATCGGCTTTTTTGTTTTGTTCGTTCTGTACGATTTCGGGTTTGGCGTTTTGCACGAAGCGCTCGTTGGATAGTTTTTTCTCTACCGATGCTAAGAATCCCTGTAGATAACCGATTTCCTTGGTGATACGTTCACGTTCGGCTTCAACGTTGATGTTTCCGTTGTCAAGTTTGATGTAGCATTCGCTTTTGCCAGCCAAGAAACTCAATGCACCACCTACTTTCTCTTGTACAAACGTCAGTTCGGCTATGTTAGCCAATTTGATGATGCTATCCCGATATTTGGTGAAATCGATTTCCAACGCATTGATGGCTAAAGGCAGTGCTGTTTTTGGTGACAGGCCTTTGGAATTACGAATATTGCGCACTTCGGAAATGATTTGTTGAACGATGGCAAACTCTTTAATGATCTGTTCGTCATATTCCTTTACCGTTGGGTATTGTGCGACGATAATGCAATCCTTTTCACCACGAGTGCCGAACAGTTCATCGTGCCATAGCTCTTCCGTCAAGAAAGGCATGAACGGATGCGCTAGGGTCAATACTTTTTGAAAGAATCCTTTAACGGTTTCGAGGGTTTCCCTTTCTATAGGAAATTGGTAAGCGGGTTTCACTAATTCCAGATACCAAGCACAGAAATCGTCCCAAATCAATTTATAGGTTGCCATTAGCGCATCGGAAAGGCGGTAGTTGGCAAAATGCTCGTCGATTTCAGCTACGGACTGATTGAAGCGGTTTTCGAACCACTGTGCCGCGCTTTTTTGAGCTTCGGTGGCAGATGCTTCTGTTGTCTCCCAACCTTTTACCAATCGAAAAGCATTCCAGATTTTATTGGCAAAATTACGCCCTTGTTCGCAGTAAGCTACATCGAACATCAAATCGTTTCCGGCAGGAGAGGAGAGCAACATCCCTACGCGCACGCCATCTGTTCCGTATTGTTCCATCAACTCGATAGGATCTGGAGAGTTGCCCAAAGACTTGGACATCTTGCGGCCTAGTTTATCGCGGACGATTCCAGTCAGGTACACGTTGCGGAATGGAGGTTTTTGTGTATAGTCATGCCCCATAATAATCATGCGGGCTACCCAAAAGAATAAGATTTCCGGCGCTGTTACCAAATCATTGGTTGGGTAGTAATAGTTGAAGTCCGTGTTGTCGGGATGGCGAATACCATCAAATACCGACATCGGCCACAACCCTGAAGAGAACCAAGTGTCTAATACATCATCCTCTTGCCGAATATTTTCAGTAGATTTTCCTTGGGTTTCAAACTCTTGGATAGCTTCTGTCTCGGTTTTGGCGACGACCCATTCGTTCTTTGCATTGTACCAAGCTGGAATTCGTTGTCCCCACCATAGTTGGCGTGAAATACACCAATCTTTGACGTTCTCCATCCAATGCTTGTACGAAGCAAAGAACTTTTCGGGAATCAACTTAATTGTGCCGTTCTCTACATATTCCAAAGCTGGTTTTGCCAATTCGTCCATTTTACAGAACCATTGCATGGATAGCTTCGGCTCGATCGCCGCATCGGTACGTTCAGAAAATCCAACCTGCGATTTATAATCTTCGATTTTTTCAATTTGGCCTGCTTCTTCCAACAGCTTGGCGACTTTTTTGCGGGCAGTAAAGCGGTCTTCACCGATTAAGATTTGGGCATTTTCATTCAATGTACCATCATCGTTTAGAATATCGATAACAGGTAGATTATGCTTTTGTCCCAGCTCATAGTCATTCAGATCATGGGCAGGGGTTACTTTTAAACAGCCCGTACCAAACGCCATTTCCACGTATTCGTCCTGAATAACCGGGATTTCCCTGTTCACCAAAGGAACCAAAACCGTTTTGTCTTTTAAGTGCTGATAGCGTTCGTCGTTGGGGTTGATGCATATGGCTGTATCGGCCATAATCGTTTCTGGACGGGTGGTTGCGATAATGATATATGCATCGCTGTCCTTGATGTGATAACGAATGTAGTATAGCTTTTGATTGACTTCTTTGCGGATAACCTCTTCGTCAGACAGAGCCGTTTTGCCTTGTGGATCCCAGTTCACCATGCGCACACCACGATAGATGTAGCCTTCTTTATAGAATTTGATGAAGGTGTCGATAACGGCTTCAGATAAATCTGGATCCATGGTGAATTTCGTACGTTCCCAATCACAAGAAGCACCTAGTTTTTCCAGCTGTTTCAGGATAATGCCACCGTATTTTTCTTTCCATTCCCAAGCATGTTTCAGGAAATCCTCTCGGCTGAGCGATTTTTTGTCGATTCCCTTTTCCTTGAGCATCGCTACTACTTTTGCTTCGGTAGCAATAGAGGCGTGGTCTGTACCAGGCACCCAACAAGCGTTTTTGCCTTGCATGCGTGCACGGCGAATCAATACATCCTGAATAGTGTTGTTTAGCATATGTCCCATGTGCAGAACGCCGGTGACGTTTGGTGGTGGCATCACGATGGTGTATGGTTCGCGTTCGTCAGGTGCGGATCGGAAAAAACCTTTTTCCATCCAATAAGAATACCATTTGTCTTCTGCTTCTTTGGGGTTATACGTTTTTGCTATGCTCATTGTCGTTAATCGTTCAAAATCGAAACGCAAAAATACGGAATTCGTGGCATTAATCAATTGACAATGATTAAAAGTATATCTCCTATTGCAATACCTGCCAGTGGTAGGCAGCCACTTATCTCAATATTCAATACTATTCCGTATTTTTGCCCCCAATTATTTTTACTGTTGATTTTACTGCATGAAATTGGATTCCGTTTGGCGTAATCATGCAATGTTTTTTATTACGTCATTTTTATATTGGGTGTTTCTATCTTGGTTAGATAGAGCCATATTCTTATTCCGTTTCAGGCATCGTATTGAAGATTCTGCGGACATTCTTTACACATTTTTGTATGGTCTAAAATTGGACTGTTCGTTGGCTGCTTATCTATTGGTGTTCCCTTTTTTGTTTTTTACGGTGCAGCATCTTTGGATTAGGCGTGCTGTCTCCCCATGGGTACTTCGTGTATATACCATGATTCCAACATTTTTCTTTCTTACGGCGACAGCGGCAAATTTGCCTTTGTATGAGGCTTGGGGGGAAAAAATAAGCAAGCGCGCGCTTATGCTTGGATGGGATACGATGGGAGGTGTATCCAATTCCATCGATACGGAAGTTCTTTGGCAGGGTGCATTAGTGTTGGTCGTGTTCTGTTTGGGCGCGCATTATTTCTATCATGGCCTTGTCGTGAAATATGCAAAATACAGAAAGCAGACAAGAACCATCACGTGGCGTAGCTTCATACTGGGGACTTTTGTGTTGGTTACAATTATCAGAGGGGGTTATGGAAGAGCAGCTTTGAACCAAAGCTCGGTGTATTTTTCTGATGATAACATCATGAACCATGCAGCCGTCAATACATATTGGTCTTTTTTGAAGGACTGCTCCAAAAGTATGAAGAAAAACCCTTACTCATTCATGCCTCAAGAAAAGTCAGATCATATAGTCGATGTGGCTTTAGCCTTGTCCAATGATACTGTTCTTCACGTATTGAATACCGATAGGCCCAATGTCATCTTGGTAATTCTGGAAGGTGTGGTGGCGCAAGTTTTTGAGGATTTGGGCGGAGAACCGGGCATTACGCCAATGATGCAGAAATTGATGGATGAGGGTGTGTCTTTCCGGCACGCGTATGCCGCTGCCGATCGTTCGGATAAAGGCATGATTGCAGTACTGAGTGGATTTCCGGCTCAAGGCCCGGAAAGTATTATCCAATACATCCCTAAGCACGAGCGACTGCCCGCTGTCGGACAATTATTTGATTCGCTAGGCTATTCCACATCTTTTTATCATGGTGGACAAAGTGAATTTTACAATTTTAAATCTTATATGCTCACGCATGGAATAACGCGGGTGGTAGATAATGTGAACTTTCCTATTGGCGTGCAGCGGAACTCGTGGGGTGTATACGACCATGTCATCACGGCACGTATGCTCAAGGATTTCAATGCGGATGAAAAACCTTTTTTCAGTGTTTTCTATACTCTGGTTAATCATGAACCATTCCATTTATCCCCCTCTTATAGATTTGGGAAGGATACCAAGGCGAATGCATATCGGAGCACGTGCTATTATACAGATACAATGCTGTATAATTTTATCGAGCAAGCGAAAAAACAGGACTGGTATGAAAACACGATCGTCGTGGTTACCTCTGACCATGGACACATTTATCCTACCGAAAAGTATGGATTAGATAGACCGGAGCGTTACCATATCCCTCTGTTTATTTTTGGGGGTGCCTTAAAAAAAACGTTTCGTGGCAAAAAGGTAGATGAGCCTGTCAGTCAGTTAGACATTGCGGGCACATTAGCCGGGTTTGTGAATGATAAGCGCATGAAATTCAAATATTCCCGCGATCTATTTGCCAAAGGCCGCAAACATGTGGCTTTCTACAACTCCAATGGTACTTTTGGAATCGTCAATGGGGATGCGGTGGTGAGCTATGACATGCTGAAACGCAACGTGGGATATAACACCGTACCCAAGGACAGCGTCGAAACGAGGGATAGCTTGATACGTGTTGCAAAAGCATATTACCAAACTGTATTTCAGGAGTTTCTGAGTTATTGACAGGTGCACCTTATACGAGGAAGGCTAGATGGTATAAATCGAAAAGAGACGACTGAACGACTCTGCCGGTGAGAGATAAGAAAGACTATAGGGAGCACTGTAAATATTAACTTCGTTTTCAAAAAACCAAATAATTTGTACATTTTTGTTTATCCCTTCGCAGTAGTGATTACTTCGGGATGGAACATCAAGTTTTACATTAGATGCAAATTAAGATTAAAACTACGTTATGAAAGCTATAGCATATTTTTTTGTTTGGTTGTTTGTAGGAATATCGAGTATATTTCCGGTCGAAGTATTTTCTGCAGAAGATGTGGCGGATCAGGTGATCATCCGGCGCACGACCCATGGTGTGCCACATGTTTATGCCGATAACCTTCGTGCTGCAGGTTATGCCATGGGCTATGTTCAGATGGAGGACTATGGAAGTCGGGTGGTCAACGGTTTGGTAAAGGCTCGAGGTGAATGGGGAAAATATGTCGCCGTCAGCAACCGCGAGCGACAGATAGATGAAGATGCTACCAATCGTCGAAAATATGCTCGCGCAGAAGAAACTTATTCGTTGTTGCACCAAGATGTGCTTGATATTCTCGATGGCTTTGCAATAGGAGTAAACCGTTACATAATGTTACACCCCGGGGAGTTCCAGGATTGGGTAAAACCAGTTTTTACAGGAGTGGATGTGCACGCTTTGGGAATTGTGGGGCATAATAGTGATTCTGTGAACAGTTTTATGAAAGCGTTAAAGCGTCAAGTTACCGGTAGTACAACGGATGAGACCGCAGATTCTAGCCATGTGCCGGTAAGTTTGGAATCGGAGATGCTGTGGGCCAGAATGGCTGCCGTTTCAGCAGAAGCTCACCCCGATGACGGATCCAATGTTTGGGCTTTTGGTCCTAATCGTACCACTTCAGGCAAAGCTATACTGATGCGAAATCCGCATCTCAACTGGGAAGCAGGTTATTATGAGGCACATATTGTGGTTCCGGGCAAGCTCGATTTCTACGGAGATTTTCGTGTAGGATCGCCCATTGGCATCGTTTGTGGCTTTAATCGTTATTTAGGCTGGTCAACAACCAACAACTATACAGATACCGATGAAATATATGCCCTTGAATTAGCTTCTGGTGTATCGGATCACTATATGTTGGACGGTAAGCCGTATCCTCTATTAAAAGAATATGTTACGGTAGCATCCAAAACGGGAAATGATATAGAAGAGCATACACGCGAATTTCTATATACGCCATATGGTCCTGTCATCCATCGTGATCGTTCGAGGGTGTATGTGATTAGGGCTGCCGAAGACGGAGAGTATCGTTCCAGTGGGCAATTTCTCCAGATGATGATGGCTCGTAACCTAGAAGAGTGGAAGGAAGCGATGAGGGTCAATGCTCGCCACACATCCAATTTTACATATGCTGATGTGGATGGCAATATTTTCTACGTATGGAATGCCAAGATGCCCGCCCTGCCTCATCCTTCTGGGGGAGATACAAGTGCTATTTTAGTTACGCGTAGCGAACAATTTTGGAGCAAACTCATTCCATGGGACAGCTTACCGCAGTTGTTGAATCCAAAAGGTGGATACTTGAGGAATGAAAATGATCCTTTTCATTTTACGAACCTTCACGAAGTATTTGATGCCAAGGATTTTCCAACCAATTTTCCAAAGCCCATGTTGCGACTAAGGAGTCAGCTGTCTTTGGAGTTGGTCGGTGGGGAAGAGCGATTTTCCTTGGAAGATGTCGTGAAGATGAAACATGATATGCGTGCTTTACTGGCAGATCGTGTAAAAGACGACCTCATTTCGGCAGTTCGCAAGAGAGGTGCTACGGGACAGGTGGCTGAAGCCCTTTCCCAACTCGAACGCTGGGATAATACAGTAGCGGCAGAAAGTCGTGGAGGCGTGCTGTTTGATACATGGTGGTCGCGGTATGTGTTCCTCTCAAGTAACGGAAAACGAATGGAATCCACGCCTGAATCAGCCGGATATGCGGCACAGGCGGATTCTCTGTTTACAGAAGTGTGGTCTCCAGACCACCCAGCGTCCACACCTAAAGGTTTGGCCAGTCCTGCCCGGGCAGCAGATGCCTTTGAATGGGCAGTAGAAGAATGTGAAAAGCGTTATGGAGGGTGGGATTTGGCATGGGGCGATGTGCATCGTGCTCGTATAGGATCAAAGGATGTGGCTATAGGGGGCGGAGCAGGTAGCTTAGGCTGTTTTCGTGTATTGACATTTAAGCAACACTCAGAAGATTCAAAAAAAAGAGAAGTGACCGGGGGAGATGGTTGGGTTTTGGCGGTAGAATTTGGTAAAGTGCCTAAAGCTTATTCTATATTGGCCTACGGACAGAGCAATAAACCAGACTCCCCGTATTTCGATGACCAATTAGAAATGTTCGCATCCAACACAATGAAACCTGTAGCTTATACTGAAGAAGAGGTACTAAGGCAACTTATCCGTGAATATCGCCCTGGGAAGTAAGTGAAATTATCTTCTTTTTGACATAGTTGCGATTTTATGGACACGCCAAAAACAAGAAAGCAATGTTGAGCGGATTCCTTAATAAATAGCGGTTATGTTTTAAAACATAACCGCTATTTGTTGATATTTAGTGCGTTGGTCGATGATCCAATGTCATTTTTTCTGTATCTTGAGATATAATTTTTCTACCTTTTCACGCGCCCAAGGTGTTTTTCTCAAAAATGTCAATGACGATTTGATACTGGGATTGTCATTGAAACACCGGATTTGTATTCTTCTTCCCAATTCTTCCCAGCCATAAAACTCCACAAGCGTTTCAAGGATGGTATCCAGTCTTTTTCCGTGTAATGGATTGTTTACCTGTTCTTGCATCATACAAAGATAGCTGTTTTAACATTTTGAGCAATGTTTATGCGATAAGATGCTTCAAATGTCTTCGATGTCTGGGGTGTTGATACAAAAATATCGTGCTTATGTGTTCTTGTCTGTCCGTTGGACCCGGAGTATGGTGGTATTAAAAAGGCCGTCATACACAATGTAGACGACCTTTTATATTCATAGGTAAAGGATGTTATACTTCTAATAATAGTCTCGCCGGATCTTCCAGTAATTGCTTTACGCGTACCAAGAAGCTTACTGACTCGCGACCGTCAATGATGCGGTGGTCGTAGGAGAGTGCGATGTACATCATCGGGCGGATAACTACCTGTCCGTTTTCGGCTACAGGGCGTTGGACAATATTGTGCATCCCCAAAATAGCTGATTGTGGTGCGTTGATGATCGGTGTCGACATCATGGACCCAAATACGCCACCATTAGTGATCGTGAAAGTGCCACCAGTCATTTCTTCGATAGTCAATTTGTTGTCCCGTGCTTTTCCGGCCAAGGTGACGATTTCTTTCTCGATTTGATACAAGCTCATGGATTCTGCATTGCGGATAACCGGAACGACCAACCCTTTGGGTGCAGACACAGCAATGGAAATATCACAGAAATCGGAATATACGATCTCAGTTTCTTCGATGCGCGCATTGACAGCTGGCCATTCCTTCAAAGCGGTAGTCACCGCTTTGGTAAAGAAAGACATAAAGCCCAATCCCACACCGTGTTTTTCTTTGAAGATATCTTTATACTTAGCACGTAGATCCATGATAGGTTGCATGTTGACCTCGTTGAAGGTGGTTAACATAGCCGTCTCATTTTTCACGCTCACCAAGCGTTTGGCAATGGTCTTGCGTAAGGAAGTCATTTTTTCGCGACGTTCATTGCGCGTGCCAGCTACTGCTGGAGCAACAGGAGCTGTTGCCGGTTTTGCTTCAACCTTGGCTTCTGCTTTAGGCGTGGCAGATGCTGATACCTGTGCTTTTTCAGCATCTTCTTTGGTAATGCGGCCATCTTTGCCCGTTCCTTTTATAGTAGCTGGGTCGATGCCTTTTTCTCTCAATATTTTTGCGGCGGCAGGTGATGCCGTGCCAGCAGCATAAGAATCTGTACTTTCGGCATCTTCTTTTGGCGCAGTTGCTTTCTCTTCTTTTGATTCCGGTGCATCATCCTTTTTTGCCGTGCTGTCCGCAGGAGCATCGCCTTCCTCAATGGTACACACGACAGCGCCGATTTCCAACGTATCGCCTTCTTGGGCGATGATCTTTAAGATACCTGCTTTTTCGGCCGGTAGTTCAAATGTAGCTTTATCCGATTCCAATTCAGCGATATTTTCGTCCATTTCAACGTAATCGCCATCTTGTTTTAACCATTGTGCTAAGGTTACTTCTGTGATGGATTCACCTACAGCCGGTACTTTGATTTCTAAGCTCATATTTTTTCAGTTGTATAGAGGTGTCTTACTTTATCAGCCACACTCTTATGTTGTTATATTTCAAATGCTTTATTAATAATCTCTTCTTGTTGGGACACGTGTTGCTTCATGTAGCCTGTAGCCGGAGATCCGCTTTCCGGACGGGCAATTACATCCAGATTCAAGGTAGAGCCACGGAACTTGCGACAGTAGAACGGCCATGCGCCCATGTTCTCGTTTTCTTCTTGCACCCATACAAATTTAGCTTTGGCATATTTCTTTTGTAGGGCCTCGATTTGGTCGTGGGCAATAGGATACAACTGCTCTACACGCACGATGGCCACATCTTTGCGCTTGTCTGTTTCTTGTTTCTCCAACAGCTCATAATAGATTTTGCCAGAGCAAAGCACTACTTTTTTTACCGATTTGGCGGTTACATTTTCATCATCAATGATCTCTTGGAAGTCTTTTTCCGTGAAATCGGCGATGGAAGAAACGGCTTTTGGATGGCGTAAGAGGCTTTTTGGTGTAGCTACAACCAATGGCTTGCGGAACTCGCGGTGGAGTTGACGACGCAAGATATGGAAAAAATTGGCTGGCGTCGTACAATTGGCCACAATCAGGTTATTGTTGGCACATAGCTCCAAATAACGCTCAATGCGGCATGAAGAGTGCTCAGGACCTTGGCCTTCCATACCGTGAGGCAACAGCATGACCAATCCGTTGGATCGTTTCCATTTTGTTTCGCCTGATGAAATATACTGATCGAATACAATTTGGGCACCATTGGCGAAGTCGCCAAATTGCGCTTCCCAAATAGTCAAAGCATTGGGATTGACAGACGCATAGCCATATTCAAAAGCCAATACGGCATATTCTGATAACAGTGAATTGTAAATATTGAATTTTTCACCTCCTTTGATCTTGGAAAGTGGTGTGTAGGTTTCATCGGAATCTTCCAACGTAACCACGGCATGGCGATGCGAGAATGTGCCTCGTTGTACATCCTGTCCGGAAATGCGAACTCGGAAATCTTCGTTCAATAACGTGGCATAAGCCATCAATTCGCCCATGGCCCAGTCGTATTGATCCGTTTCGATCATTTTCAAACGGTCTTCGAATACCTTTGTGATTTTGCGGAAAAACTTCTTGTCTTTAGGTAGAGTATTGATTTCTTTAGCCAGTTCCAAGAACAGCTTTTTAGAAATTTTTGTTTCTGCACGTTTGGAAAGGTCTGCTGATTTGGCAGCATGTAAACCCTTCCATGCGCCGGCAAACATCGGCCGTTCTTCTTTGAGTTGTTCTACCGTCTTGGCTTCGTCTAAAAACTGTTGTAAAAGTGTGCGGAAGTCTTTTTCTTGTGCTTTCGCGTAAGTTGCATCAATAGACCCTTCGTCAATCAGTTTCTGCACATAAATAGCCAATGTATTAGGATGTTTTTCAATCAGCTTATACAAAGACGGTTGCGTGAATTTGGGCTCATCTGCTTCATTGTGGCCATATCTTCTGTAGCCCAACAGATCGATGAAAACATCGGTTTTATATTTTTGACGATATTCTACGGCCAGGTTGATGGCATATACAAGGGCTTCCACATCGTCGCCGTTCACGTGGAATACAGGTGACAGGGTCACTTTCGCGATATCTGTACAGTAGGTGGATGAACGACCATCTTTATAGTTTGTGGTGAAACCGACTTGATTGTTGATGACGATATGGATTGTACCCCCTGTTTTGTAGCCGTCAAGTTTTGACATTTGGATCGTTTCGTAGACGATGCCTTGCGCGGCCACAGCCGCATCTCCGTGAATAAGGATAGGGGCAATCTTTGCCGAGTCGCCACTGTATTTCAAATCAATTTTGGAACGCACCATGCCTTCTGCCACACCGTCCACGGTCTCGAGGTGCGAAGGGTTGGGGGCAAGGCTTAGGTGTATATTTTTGCCTTCCTGACTGGTGATATCTGAAGAAAATCCCAAATGGTATTTGACGTCGCCACCAAATTGCAACTCAGGATCTTCTGCGGCATACATTTTGCCTTCAAATTCGGAAAAGACTGTTTTGTATGATTTGCCCATAATGTTGGCCAATACATTCAAACGGCCACGGTGCGCCATCCCAATAACAAATTCTTCGATTCCGAGGGAAGATCCTTTTTGGATAACCGAATCCAAGGCTGGAATCAATGATTCGGCACCTTCCAATGAAAATCGCTTTTGCCCCAAGAATTTTGTTCCCAAGAAACTTTCAAAAATGACCGCTTCGTTCAATTTCTTCAGCACGCGTTTCTTTTGGTCTATGGTGAAATTAGGTTTGTTTCTATCCGATTCCATCTTGTCTTGCAGGAACTTGATTTTTTCCGGATTTCGGATGTACCTAAATTCTGCACCAATGGAACGACAATAGGTGTCTTCAATAAATTGGCGTATGTCCCTTAGTTTGGCCGGCCCGATGCCCAGTTCCACACCGGCATTGAAAACAGTGTCCATGTCGGCTTCCGACAGTCCGAAGGTTTCCAGTTCTTTACCGGGGAAATATCTGCGACGCTCGCGCACAGGGTTGGTTTCGGTGAACAAATGGCCACGATCGCGGTAGCCAAAAATCATGTTCAACACATTGATTTCTTTAATGGCATGTTCAGGGGTATACTCTACAGCGGGTGTGCCTGCGCCATTTTGGCCAAAGTCAAATCCTTCGAAAAAATGCTGCCAGCTTAGGTCTACTGCATTCGGATCTGCCTTGTATGCTTGATATAACGCATCGATATATCCTGTATCGGCGTTACTCAAATATGTTAATTTATCCATGAGGAAATCTGATGTATAAAAATTTTGTCCAAAGTTAGCAATTATTACCTATTTATTACCTCGAAAATGCGCAAAATAACTTCAAAAACCTAATAATTTCTAAGCTATGTTATTTTGTGAGATACAAGGCCGTGACGACATTCACGCGAAAACTCCAGTTTTCTGAAAACCCTATTTTTCAATGGTTTTGGGCCGATAGTTCTTTTTGATCAATTCTTGCCATGAAACTTTTAGGTTATTCTTTGAGCTGGTACCTAAAGAGGCCAAATGCAACCAATGTCCATAATTGGACGCAGGGGTATAATCGATCAAATAATCTTCAAAAAATGCAGCGCCTGCAAGGTGATTTATTTTCCATTCTTGAACAAGATATGCTGCCAAAATCTCACGATGTTCGTAGGGCAGATTTCCGGTGGACTTCACTTCGTTGAGCAATTCGTTGATGACGAAGTCAGAGGTGCCGTCTTGGAGCAGTTTTTTGATCGTGGCAACAGATGCAGAAATATCTTTTTCTTTTTCGTGGTTTTTAAAATAGATATTCGGATGTTTTTTCAGCATGAAACGGAAATAATCTCTCCAAAGCAAACGTGTAATGAGTTTTTCGAACTTTTTCTTTTGGTCCAATTGGAAGGATGCCTTGATTTCGTGGTAATAGTGAGCCGGAGAGATCGCGCCGAGATTGATGTAAGGCGACACGAGATTATAATCGTTGACGTCGTCATAGTCCGTTTGGAGCGTCATGCGCATTACATTCAGTCCATTTTTTTCCCCGCCAACCAGTAAGCTGTCTGATAGGGATAAACTATTGATCGTCTGCGGATCAAATCCTAACGTTTCCAGTGTGGGAAGATGTGTTTCTTCGAGGTGTGGATGTGTGGTTATGTGATGTATGGGGGGGAGGACCGGTCTCACAAAACTCTCTTTCTCCACTTTCTTTTTAAATTGGGTAAAAGCTTCCGGGATATCCTTGATGGGGATGGGGAGATCCTCTTTGTGGTAAAGCGTGTGACCAATAAAGTGTTTAAGATTGATCTTTTCCTTCCATAAAGCTGTTTCGACTAATTCGGATATGCTCGTTTCCCGATGCGCAACCTCACGGTGGTGGTAGACTTCCGTGACATCGTATTTCACACATAGCTTGCCCAGGATATCTTCAGGCTTGCCTTGAAACACCAGCAGATCGGCCCCTAATTCTTGTAATTGCTGTTTTAAATGCTCGACAGATTCGAGTAAAAATTTGGCTCTAAGTACCCCCGTATGGTAAAAATCGAATTTGTTCTTGCCAAAATATCTCGGATCAAAGATGTAGACAGGGATAACAATATCTCCTTTATCGACAGCTTCAAACAAGATTTCATTATCGTGAATCCGCAGATCATTTCTAAACCATACCAAGATCACTTTCTTTGTCATAAAAGGGAAATACTAAGCCGAAATGTTAATAGAATGTATGGTTGCAAATATAGCTGAAAGAATTTACTTTATCCTTTTTACAGCTTCACGGCAAGCTCTTTTTACATATTAGAGACAATATGTTTAGCCCATGTTATTTTTTTATCGTGATTGTATGGGTAAAAGGAGAAACAAAAACGGCGTTTCATATGTTATTTGACCATATAAAAACGGATTATGAGGGTCGTTGTAAGTGGATTGAACAATTATGTCGGTAGCCGATGTACAGGCTTGATGGGTGATGAGGACTTTCACGTGTTTGCGATTGCGCGAAATGTGCCGCTATTCCAATCACGCGTTTTTGAACCAATAGTTGCCGAGCTTTGTGAAATCGATTTGATGCGAGCAGATTTTGCAGTTAAAGAACAGTTGCCCGACATGCATGCCGCCTATTATTTTACGCAGGTGCCCACATTGGATGACAAAGTGAACATGAATCTGGAGTTGCTTTGTTTGCGGAATTATATTCACCTGATTCACCATATGCATTGTAACCGCTTGATTTATGTAGCTCGTTTGATGGATAAGGGTTGTATAGCACCCATTTTAGAATTATTTCGCGAGTGTAACGTGGATTATACGGTTGTCCTAAAGAGCAGTGTGATCGGCAAGGGATCTTTGATCGATAAGGTAATCAAACATATGGCAGGCAAAAAAGTAATGTTGTATTCTCGATACTATCTCACTCGGGAGTTTAAACCCTTGGGGGTTCGGGATTTTGTAGGATGGCTCAAGCGGTTATTGAATGTCGATGCCTTTCATCATAAGGTTGTGGAAGTAGGGGGAAATGAGGCATTTTCTCTACGTGGCCTATATAAGCTGTACTTAAAACTTGAACTGTTACAGGGAAAAACACGATTTGTTCGTATGCCTGCCCCCATCATGAGCCTATTTTATAGAAGTAGACTTTCTCGTGCAAGCGTTGATTTTGAAGAGCTTGACCGATTTATTTCTTTTGAAAGGGAAACCGATAGCACCTGGCAACAGGATGCTCCTTTTGCCTTTAGTCCGATGGAGAAGGTCCTGCGAGAAGACCGTTAATCCAGGCACACAGGGCAAGCCGTTACATTATTGCGCCCTTGTTCTTCTTTTATGCCGTATATTTTCTCTATCTGAAGACATTTGCCCAGGATATAACATCTTTTTTACACACAGTAGGTTAACCTTTCTTTTCTCTTATGCAGTCATATCCGTAAAGACAGCAAAAATGGGTTTGCTGTGATAAAAAAGGAGGATGCCATGAAAAGATTAGTCTACTTGTCCGTTTTCATTTTAGGATTATTTTTAGCAAACCCAGGGCACGCACAAGTGAGCATTCACATCAATATTGGTTCGCAACCAGCTTGGGGGCCCGCAGGGTTTGACTATGCACGCTACTACTATCTGCCAGCATTGGATATGTACTATGATGTTATCAACCAGAGGTATGTGTATTGGGACGGATATTATTGGGTAAGCAGGGCTTCGCTTCCAGTAGCATATAATAACGTGAATTTATACAGTTTGTATAAAGTAGTATTGAACGATGCCAACCCTTGGAATTACCATGCTATTCACCATATAAAGTACGCACCTTATGCAAATCATTATAATCAGTTGAACATTCGGGATTACCGATACGCCAATACTTACGTGTCAAAGAGAGAGAAGAATCCAGCCGTGGATAATAGGGTTGTCGTTAGAGACGACCGAGGCAGAAGCCCTGTGGCAGTCCGTTCGACCGGTTCGAGAAACAGTGATACGGGATCGAGAGTTGTCCAGCAGGTAAGATAATCAACTATATGCCGAATTAATAGGAGCAAATTTTTTGCTCCTGTTTTTTTTGTAAATTATTTTGAATATTTAAAACTAAACTCTATCTTTGTGTCACTTTAGAAAATCGGTTCGATTTGTGCTAAAGTAAAGCATTCCTGAATAGCTCAGCAGGTTAGAGCATCTGACTGTTAATCAGAGGGTCGCTGGTTCGAGCCCAGCTTCAGGAGCAAAAATTAACCGGCCAAAAGCCGGTTTTTTTATTACAAAAAAA
>JBEBRE010000069.1:0-16292 GCA_040394995.1 Sphingobacterium wenxiniae | reverse complement strand
GAAAAATGGTCTTTCCGACGACAGTGCTGGTTTCGATGCATCGGGAAGGAATCTATATAAATGTCTCGTATCCTCGACAAATTGGGCATATAGCTTTGTTGCCAGCCCCTTTTGTCATTCCGACGATGGGAGGAATCTATTATAGATGTCTCGCAGGCTCGACAACTTGTCTCGACCTTGGCGAGGTGACAAACAGGGCGTACAGCCTTGCTGTTCCCGTTTATTTGTCATCCGACAGCAGGGGGAATTTAAATAACCTGCGTTCGGAATAACAAACAATGTCGCCGCTACACGGCTTTTTTAACGAAAAATCCATTGTTCTATCATCATTTCAGTCCTACGGACTTAGAAATAACCACGCCGTGCCTCGCCACAGGCGATGGTAGTGGTTTGATGATTATCGTTTAAGGGGTTCAATTGCATCATGAGCCCCGGGGGGGACATATCTCGTCAACCGAATGCTTGTCCCGAGTTCACGTAAATAGATGTTTCTTTGTCAATATGAAAATGCTAAACTGCTAAACTGCATGCTTTTTAGGTGTCTTCTTTCATTTTTGTGAAACGGAAATTAGGAATTGGTTTCTATTTTTGCTAATTTCTGCCACATTAATTTGACTGGACAATTTATATGGATAAATTCTTACATCATATTACCGAAGCCTTTTCAACCCCGATTACCAACCCTGTGTTGGTCTTTTCCATCATTTTGACGATTATTTTAATTTCTCCCATTATTCTTCGCCCCATCAAAGTGCCGGGTATCATTGGACTGATCCTGTTTGGAGTGTTATTGGGTCCTCATGGGTTGAATTGGATAGCCAAGATTGATAAAGCAACGTTACAGGGAAGTGGCGTGGATGCGATTGACCTCTTCTCAACCATTGGGTTGCTTTATATCATGTTCATTGCAGGTTTAGAGCTGGACATGAACGAGTTTAAGAAAACCAAGAATAGAAGTGTCCTTTTTGGGTTTTTTACGTTTATTTTGCCCATCAGTATTGGTTTTCCGGTATGTCATTACCTGTTGGGATATGACTTGTTGCCTAGTATACTGATTGCGAGTATGTTTGCTACGCACACCTTGGTTAGTTACCCCATTGTGAATAGTTATGGGATTTCAAAACATGAAGCCGTGGCTGTTACCATTGGCGGAACCATCCTGACGGATACCGCTGTGTTGATTATTTTGGCCATCATTACAGGAGCTTCGCAAGGACAGTTGAATCAAGAATTCTGGGTAACATTGGGCGTTTCATTCACGATTTTCTTGTTCATTATGTTCGGTGTTATCCCGCGTATAGCCAGATGGTTTTTCCGAAAGATCGAGGCTGAAAAAACGGCACATTATATCTTTGTGTTGGCTGTGGTTTTCTTTGCTGCCTTTTTAGCGGAGATAGCAGGGTTGGAACCTATTATCGGAGCGTTTGTGGCCGGTTTAGCCCTCAACAAACTGATTCCACACTCTTCAGCCTTGATGAATCGAATTGAATTTATCGGCAATGCCATTTTTATTCCGTTCTTTCTGATTTCTGTTGGTATGATTGTGGACGTAAGCGTGCTGACGAAGGGGCCAATGGCCTTAATTATTGCCGGTACACTCACTGTGGTAGCCGTTTTGGGGAAGTTTTTGGCTGCAACGGCCACGCAATTGGTGTTTAAATACACCAAAAGCGATCGCAATCTTATCTTTGGGTTGAGCAACGCGCACGCCGCGGCCACACTGGCGGTGATTATGGTTGGGTATGACCGGGAAATCATTGATGAAAATGTCGTGAACGGCACTATTGTTCTGATCTTGGTTACCTGTATTATTGCTACAATGGTTACTGAAAATGCCTCCAGGAAGATCGTGATTGCCGGTCATCAAGACAATGCGCATATAGAACCCGTTTCGGAGAAAGAGGAGCAGATTTTAATTCCGATCGCGAACCTATCCAAAATGGAACCTATTTTAGATTTTGCCGCGTTGATACGCTCTCAGAAATCGCCTCATCCACTGAGTATACTTAGTGTGGTGCCAGACAATGAACAGGCAGAAAAGAATCTTGTTACTGCCCGTAAAAATCTGGATAGCATGGCCAAGTATGCTTCCGGTTCGGAAACGGAATTGGATCTGATGACGACCCTCGACCATAATATTGCTAGCGGTATCGGCCGGACCGCCAAAGAAATTTTTGCGGATTGCATTATATTGGGTTGGCCTAGCGCAACTTCCTTTATTGATAAAATTGTGGGAGAAAAAGCGGAAAGTATCTTAAATCGTACTGATGCGAATCTGTTCATGTGCCGATTTGACAAACCTTTCTTATCCCATAAATCCATTACCCTGTTTGTGCCCCCTTTGGCAGAATCGGAATTAGGGTTTCATTATTGGATGGAAAAAATGCTGAAATTGTCGAAAGAACTTTCACTCCCTTTGATATTTGTTTCCAACGAACGTACGCAAGTTGCTGCGGAGAACTTGCTGCAGGCACTTAAAGCTAATGTCCCGGTCTCTTACCATAATTATGAAGATTGGGATAATATCTATGGTTTGGCCACTTTCAGCAATGCCGATTCCTTGTTGGTTTTTGTGTCGTCAAGATATGGCGAACTTTCTTATCGTGATTCGTTGGATGGCTTGGCAAAGCGAGTGGGACGTTATTTCACCAACCAAAATCTCATTTTGATTTTTCCGAGCCGCAGAGTATATCAACACATTGATGAATATGAAGATGTGCATGCGGCACCTATCTTCAAGAAGATTAGCCGTGAAATTGGTAATATGTTCAGTAAAGATAAAGTATAAAGACAATGGCAAGTAAAATAACAAAAGATGTTCAAGGGCAATTACATGTGCCTGATCAACCTATTATCCCTTTTGTCATCGGAGATGGTATAGGCCCCGATATTTGGCGTGCATCTGTGCGGGTTTTTGATGCAGCCGTGGCCAGATGCTATCAGGGCAATCGGCAAATCGAATGGAAAGAAGTGTTAGCTGGAGAGAAGGCTTTTCAAGAAACAGGCTCGTGGTTGCCTGATGAGACCATGAAGGCTTTTCAGGACTATTTGGTGGGAATCAAAGGGCCACTGACGACGCCTATTGGTGGCGGCATCCGATCGTTAAATGTCGCTATACGAAAAAGCTTAGATCTGTATGTATGCCAACGGCCAACCAAGTGGTATGAAGGTGTGCCCTCGCCAGTAAAGCATCCGGAATATGTGGATATGGTTGTTTTTCGGGAAAACACGGAAGATACCTATGCCGGTATCGAATTTGCAGCCGGGACCCCGGAAGCGAATCACTTGCAAGCCTATTTAAAAGAATCATTGGCGGTGGACTATCCTTTTTCGGACACGACCGGTGTCGGGATTAAAATTGTTTCCGAAGAAGGGTCTAAACGTTTAGTGCGCGCTGCTATTGAATTTGCAATAGCCGAAAAAAGACCTTCGGTGACGATTGTACACAAAGGTAATATCATGAAATTTACAGAAGGGGCGTTTAAGCAGTGGGGGTTTGAAGTTGCCGAGCAAGAGTTTTCCGAGTATACCTACACCTGGGGACAATGGGAGAAGACAAGAGAGGCGCAGGGTCAGGATGTCGCGAACGCCGAACAAAGAGAGGCTGAACGTGCGGGGAAGATCATCGTCAAAGACATTATTGCGGATAACTTTTTGCAACAGATTTTGTTGGCACCAAAAGATTTTTCGGTCATTGCTACGTTAAATCTCAATGGCGATTATATCTCCGATGCCCTGGCTGCAATGGTAGGAGGTATCGGCATCGCGCCGGGTGCCAACATCAATTACAAAACTGGCCATGCTGTATTTGAAGCCACACATGGCACAGCCCCACGCTTTGCCAATACGGATAGCATGAATCCGTCATCGGTTATCTTGAGTGGGGTGATGATGTTGGAATACATGGGCTGGCAAGAAGCAGCAGACGCCATCGTGGACGCATTGTCGCAAACCATTAAGGAAAAGACGGTTACGGTAGATTTTTACAATTTAATGGAAAATGCCACATTGCTTAAAACCAGTGCCTTTGCCGATAGAATTATCGAAAAAATCGAAGAAAGCAAGTAATTATTTGATGTGTATTTCTCGTAAACAGGCAACAGCATAGGATGAATAGACAAGTTTTTGTTATTTTACGTTAATTTATGGAAATAAAATTTGTTTATGCCATCCTTTTTGCTATTTTTATACAAGAAGAATATAGGGCATGAGCAAGTCAAGGTTTTTGAATTTTTTGAAGTTTGAGAAGCAATATTCTACCCATACGATTCAAGCCTATGCGTTAGAGATAGATTCTTTTTTAACATTCTTGGAAGCCCAAAAAATTGCTTTTGAAGAAGTGGATCATCGAATCGTCCGTCATTATCTGTCTATTATGAAAGAGGAGGGGAAACAGGCCTCCAGTATTAACAGATCTATTTCTTCGTTGCGTTCTTTTTATAAGTTTTTATTCAGAGAGGGCTTGGTGGACAACAATCCCATGCAATTGGTACATGCGTTGAAGACACCTAAAAAACTGCCTACTTTTGTAGAACAAAAGAAAATGGAGGCATTATTGGATCATGCCGAGGCCATGTCCGATGGTTTTGAGGGTATGCGCGATTTTATCATCGTGGAGCTGCTTTTCGGTACCGGAATACGTCTTTCTGAGCTGTTGGCTATTCAGGAAAACGATGTGGATGTGTATAATAGAAAAATCCTGATTTTTGGTAAACGTCGCAAAGAAAGATTTGTACCTATGCACGCCACATTGATAGAAGGCATTAAAAAGTACTTAGCGCTAAAAGACGAACAGGAATTTGCAAACAAATCGACTAAACTAATCGTTACTATAGAAGGTAAACCTGCTTATGCAAAGCTTATTTATCGTGTTGTGCATAAGCAATTAAGCCAAATTACTACGCAACAAAAAAGGAGTCCTCACGTGCTTAGACATACCTTTGCGACAACGTTGCTGAATAACGGTGCAGACCTGAATGCCATTAAAGAACTGTTGGGGCATGCCAATTTGGCCGCTACGCAGATTTATACACATAATTCAGTTGAAAGATTGAAAACAATTTATAAACAAGCCCATCCAAAGGCTTAAAAAAAGGAGGAAAAATGAATATTACTGTGCAATCTATCAAGTTTGATGCAGATCAAAAGTTGGTTGAGTTCATCAAGAAGAAGACATCCAAATTGGAGCAGTTTTTGGACAACATTATTGAAGGCGTATGCTATTTGCGCTTGGAGAATGTAGATGATGAAGCCAACAAAATAGTGGAGCTAAAAATGAATATACCTGGAAACCAATTATTTGCTAAGGCACAGGCAAAAAGTTTTGAAGAAGCGACCGATGAAGCTGTGGAATCATTGAGAAGGCAGATAAATAAGCATAAGACAAAAACAAGAACAAACGTTAGTCATCACAAAGAGCTGTTGAACAGTACTGAGGAAGAGTTTTAACATTCCATAGTAACAGCATAAAAGAAAGGAAAAGCTGATTGTAAAAAATCAGCTTTTTTATTTGGATTGAATCTTAATTAAGGATATATTTGTGCTGCAAAAAAAGAAGAGATGTCAGTGGTTTGTCCCTTAGCAAATGTAGAAGAAGTTTTCCAGACAAGGCGCGGTGCGGTATATCAATGTAGCCGTAAGAATTGTTATTGGTTGGAGTTCGACAATACGACAACCGCATTTAAGGTTTCGGATTTTTTGCTATTTAAAAAACGCATCGATGCCATTAATGTGGAATCTATGCTGACGGATGCTTCCCGCACATCTGATTTTGAAATTATTATGCCCCACCGTACGGAACGTTGCTTTATTTTGTCCGTTCCAGACATCTTGGATTTAAGGGAAATATTAGCCGGGGCAAAGTTTATGATCGAGCTGAACAGTGAGGTCAAAAGGATACTTCGCAAAGATGCGGTGCTATTTGTCTAATCAATTTTAATTGTACTGATTCCAAATAACTTATCTTTTTTCTATCTAATTTAGACTGAATTTGTATTGCTTTTTTTTCATCGATTAGCAGGTAGCTTACTGTATCTTTGTGTCAAACAATGTGGGGATAACATTGTTATTAGAGAACTAGAAAAAAGGAAAAAACAAATATGAAAGATTTATTGAAATTAAAATCATCGTTGTCCGAAGAGATCGAGAATATATTAAATGCTCAAGTGAAGATTGAAGCACATGCATCGGCATTGTATTTGGCCATGTCAGCTTGGTGTGACGACCAAGGATTAGACAATGCCGCACATTTCTTTGCAAAGCAATCGGACGAAGAACGTGGCCATATGTTGAAATTGTTTAATTATATCAGCAATCGTGGTGGTCGTGCCATCTCTCCGGAAATCAATAATATCCCGACAGATTTTGAATCCTTTAGGGGTGTTTTTGAACAAACATTGGAGCAAGAGATGTTTGTGACCGAGCAATTTAACAATATTGCGGACAGATGTATGAAATCCAAAGACTATGTCACGTTCAACTTTGTGCAATGGTTCTTAGAAGAACAAGTGGAAGAAGAGTACGTCGCTCGTCGCATTTTGGAATTGTTCGATGTCATTGGTGAAGAAGGTACAGGCCGTTGGGAAATTGACAAACATCTGGTTAAAGTCACTTTTGACGGAGAATAAGATATACTTCAAGTGGATAAGAAACGACGGGTTGCTGGATGAAAGCAACCCGTTTTTTTGTGATGTACCAGAAGTGCACATTTCAACGTTCAATAGATATACTTTCTTGAGCGTCAATTTTTTTTGTATATTGACCTCGGAGGTGACGTAAAACCCGTTTTTGTGGATAGAAATAGATATCTGATATTCCTTTTTTTGTTGGTGTTATGCTTTTCCGCATGCGTCGTTTTTAGTGTAAAAGCACAGACAAATACCAAGCATATCCAGGGCTATGTCTTGGATACAGCCGGTGTGCATTTGAAAGGGGTCACGGTACGTTTAACAACAACTTTGGATACTGTTGTCGTCGTGAGCTCAAATAAAGGATTTTATCATTTCGATCATGTCAAAGGCAATGATATTCGTCTGTCTTATAGTATGTTGGGACATCAAATTGTTCACAAAACAATACCTCTTTTCCAAAACGCACACTTTATCTTGATGCCCAACGTGATTCTCATGCCTCAAGCGTCTTTAATTGAAGGAGTGAATATTGTAAAAACACTGCCGGTTGTGTATGGGAATGATACCATTCAATATAATATGGATGCCTTTACTTTCCGCCCCAACTCGCTGTTGGAAGAGGCGTTGAAACAACTCCCCGGATTTCAGGTTTCCAGAGACGGAACGGTCTATTCCCAAGGAAAGGTCATATCTTATGTGCAAGTGGACGGTAAGCGTTTTTTTGGAGGAGATGTGTTGACCGCTACGCGTAATTTGCCAGCGGATTTTGTGAAGAACATTCAAGTCATCAATTCTTACGGTGATTCAGGTGCCGATAGGGTGATAAAGGACGATGAACCGGAGAAAATCATTAACATTGTCTTGAGGGAAGATAGAAAGAGAATATCCTTTGGGCAGGTGACTGCGGGAGGAGGAACCAGCGAGCGCCTTATCGGTAGCGTTGGTGCAAATAGGTTTGATGATGGCCAGGAATTTTCCGTAATAGGCTCTATTAACAATACCAATACAAGCCTTTTCTCTTTTGGCTCGCCAAGCGGGGAAGGGGGACGGGATCGATCATTGTTCGATGCCGTCGACTTTGTGGACCCGACAGACGGATTGAACAATGTGCGGTCCTTAGGGTTCAATTTTTCAGACAATATTGCCTCTGAAACCCTGTTCAATATGAGCTATAGCTTTACTCGGAAAAAGAATATCACTAAGGGAAATTCAATGTTGAAATCAACGTATATCGGTAACTTGATATCCAATGAAGAGAATTATCAAACGAATAGTGAAGATAATTTCCATAAACTGACGGCAGAGTTTAAGCACAAATTTAAGAACAGCGATATTTTGGAGATAAGGCCAATTTTCTCCTACAACAAAGCATATGTCGGGAATAGCAAGAGAAGGCTTATCAACAACAATAGGATTACCAATACCGGGGATTATTTGGACACGACGTACAACAAGAATCCCAATTTGGATGTGAATGCATTTTATGCGAAGTCCTTCCGAAAACCGGGACGGAAACTGACGGGGCACATCGCTTTGAATGTCAATAACCGCGATAAGTTTGAAGATGTGAAAGATCGATATTTGACGGTGGATTCTACCTTCGCTAATCCCGTCATTTCCAGATTCGCGCAAGAGTTGTTTATCAACCAGAAAAATGGTACCAATGGTATTAGAGCTTCGGTTGCTTACGCCGAACAATTTTTTGAACATAGTTTGATTGAAGTGACCTACGACTATGAGCTGACAGATATGAATACCATACGCTTGGTAGAAGATAGGCTTAGGAGTGAAGAGCTCGGCTATTTTTATTATGTTGATTCGCTTAGTGTGAATTACAACTATCAATTTAGAAGTAGTAGAGCAGGATTAGCCTATCAATACAATCCTGGCAAAATGTTCCGGGCTAATATTGGTTTTGCCGTCCAGCCTATTACGCTGACCGGCCATTTGCCCAGGGAAAAGCAGCGGTATGAGTATGCAAATGTGAACCTGGTTCCCACAGCAGGTTTAAAATGGCGGTTTAATGATGAGGTAGATTGGGCTTTTGATTATGTCGGAAAAAATAATCAACCTAACTTTATGCATATTATTCCCATTCGTGACAATACTAATTCGCAGAACATCATTGTGGGGAATCCGGAACTGAAAGCAGAATTTTCAAATAAGATATCTACTACGCTTCGAAAGTCGATCACGAGCAGAAGCCAATATTTGGAAACAAATATCGCATACAATTTTGTCATGAATAAAATCGTGTCAGATAAGTGGGCAACACGGGGATCTACTATTCAGGAAACTTCTTTTAAAAATACCGATGGTTATTATGACATCAAGTGGTATTTCTTGTTCAATACGCCACTTTTTAATGAAAGTTTGCAGTTAGATTTTGTCGGTAACACGGACTACTATAACAATATCTCTTATGTGAACGATTTGCGCAATAAGACCAAGCAGCTTATTTATGCCCAATCCATGCAACTTCGATACAGTTGGAGCGATTATCTGGAGACCATGTTTAATGTCAACTACCTGTTGAACCATGCAAGCTATACTTGGCCTTTCCATAATGAAATCACGGCACATAGCTTGTTGTTGAGCGGCGCGGCTAAAGGGTATTTAGGCGACAATGTGACCATCGGAACGGAGATGTCCCAACGATTCAACTCGGGCTATGAAAGCAGTTTCATGAACAACAGTCCGACGATTATCAATGCCTATCTGGAATTTTCGTTTTCGAGAAACAGACTGGTCATGCTTCGCTTGCAGGGATTTGACTTGCTCGACCAGAATAAAGATATGGGTACGTACAGCGAATATATCGGAAACGATTTGTATGAAGCCCGAAACAATCGCCTGGGGCGTTATTTTATGGTTGCCCTCAATATACGTTTGCAAAAATATCCGAAGAAGTGAGAACAAGGAAGAAAGAGGAAAGAACAAAGAACAAAGAGGAAAGAACAAGGAAGAAAGAGGAAAGAACAAAGAACAAAGAGGAAAGAACAAGGAAGAAAGAGGAAATCTTACATCTCATATCTTAATCTCATATCTCAATACTAAGAAAATGAAAGCAGTCGTCATATCTCAATTTGGTGGTCCGGAGGTTTTAAAAATAGAAGAACGTCCTCGACCGGTGGTGCATCCTCAAGAAGTGCTGGTGAACGTTCGGGCAGCCGGTGTTAACAGACCTGATGTGTTTCAACGGAAAGGAAATTATCCTGCTCCGAAAGATTCCGTTGCCGATATCCCTGGATTGGAGATAGCAGGTGTAATTGAAGCTATTGGCAGTGACGTAACGGCCTGGAAAATAGGTGATGAAGTTTGTGCTTTGGTTAGCGGTGGCGGTTATGCTTCCTATGTGGCTGTTCACGAGGATATGTGCTTGCCAATCCCGATGGGTATGCGTCTGGAAGAAGCGGCTTCCTTACCTGAGACGGTTTACACGGTGTGGGATAATGTATTCAGGCGAGGGCTTTTAAAGCGGGGTGAAAACTTTTTGGTACATGGTGGAGCAGGAGGAATTGGATCAACAGCCATTCAGCTGGCTAAAATTTTCGGGGCGACTGTGTATACAACGGTAAGTTCGGAAGAGAAATCTGCCTATTGTCGGAAACTTGGTGCCGACTACATCGTAAATTACAACAATGAAGATTTTGCCGAGCAATGGAAAGGTATAGGTATCGATGTTGTTCTCGACAGCATCGGCGGGGCTTATTTCGATAAAAACATATCGCTACTGGCCGATGACGGACGATTGGTTTATATAAATGCCATGCAGGGAGGTAAAGTAGAACTAAATATTTTCAAAATGATGCAAAAACGCCTGTCCATTACAGGTAGCACATTGCGTGTAAGAGATTTACATTTTAAGAAACAGTTGACGAAAGACATCCGGGAAAAGCTGTGGCCCGTTATGGGACGGGAGTTTAAAACGGCAATTTTTAAGCGATTTTCTTTCCAAGATGCTTCCGAAGCGCACCGGATAATGGAGTCAGGTGACTTCTGCGGAAAATTAATCTTAGTTTTTTAATATGCTAAATACTTTTAGCATTAGGTTTTTATTTTAATTTTATTAATTTAGTGACGTTAAAATAAACCTATTTCAAAAATGAAGTTTAAACTAATAACAACATTGTTTCTATCCGCTGGTCTTTTGCTTGGAAAGGCCCAAACTGTCGGCAAGATCGACAAACCTATCGATTTAGTAAGCACATTGGTAGGAACGCAATCCACTTATTTTATTTCAACGGGCAATACGTATCCCGCCATTGCGATGCCTTGGGGCATGAATTTCTGGAGTCCGCAGACAGGTAAGATGGGTGACGGATGGATGTATATGTATACGGCAGAGAAACTGCGCGGATTTAAACAAACCCACCAACCCTCACCGTGGATGAATGATTATGGGCAGTTTTCCATTATGCCAATGGTAGGTGTAAAGACGTTTGATCAGGATAAACGGGCAAGCTATTTTTCACACAAGGCCGAGATTGCTAAACCACATTACTATTCTGTGTACTTAGCTGATTATGATGTGAAAACAGAAATCACACCCACAGAACGGGCGGCTTATTTTCGTTTTACCTTTCCTAAAACAGACGAAGCCTATGTGCTGATTGATGCCTTTGACAAAGGTTCTTATGTGGAAGTACTTCCAAGAGAGCAAAAAATCATTGGCTATTCTACCAAGAACAGCGGAGGTGTGCCTCAAAATTTCAAAAATTATTTTGTCTTGCAATTTGACCGTCCGTTTGCCAATGTGGCTACTTTTGCCGACTCTGTGTTGACGGATGGCCGGTATTTGGTTCAGGCTAACCATGTTGGTGCCTTGGTAGGTTTTCAAATAGCCAATAGCGGTGAACAGGTATTGCTTAAAGTAGCATCCTCGTTCATTTCTAAAGAACAAGCAGAGTTGAATTTAAAGGAATTGGACGGTACCAATTTTGATCAACGCGTGGCAAAAGGAGAAGAGATTTGGAACAACGAATTGAAAAAGATAGAAATTGAGGGGGGCTCGATTGATGATATGCGCACATTCTACTCTTGTCTGTATCGTTCTTTACTGTTTCCGCGTATGTTCTATGAAATAGATGCTCAAGGTCAAGTTATGCATTATTCGCCATATAACGGCCAAGTATTGCCAGGCTATATGTTCACGGATACGGGCTTTTGGGATACTTTCCGTTGTTTGTTTCCGTTCCTGAACTTGATGTATCCGGAAATGAACCTGAAAATGCAAGAAGGATTAGCCAATGCTTATCGCGAAGGTGGTTGGTTGCCGGAATGGGCAAGCCCTGGTTACCGTAACATCATGGTGGGCAATAACTCTGCCTCTGTGGTGGCTGATGCGTGGATAAAAGGTGTTCAGTCAAAAGATATTGAAACCTTATATGAGGCCTTGAAGAACGGTGCAAATAATGCAGGGCCAATGACTGCTGTAGGCCGTGCAGGAGCACAATATTACAATGAACTGGGCTATGTTCCGTATGATGTTAAAATCAATGAAAATGCCGCACGTACATTGGAATATGCGTATGACGATTTTTCCATCTATCAATTGGCAAAAGCATTGAACAAGCCCAAAGAAGACTTGGAATACTATAAAAAAAGAGCCTTTAATTATCAAAAACTATACGATCCGGCAACGGGGTTGATGCGTGGCAAGAACAAAGATGGTCAATTTCAAAAGCCGTTTAATCCGTTTAAGTGGGGTGATGCATTTACAGAAGGAAATAGCTGGCATTATACATGGTCCGTTTTTCAGGATGTAGAAGGTTTAGCAAAACTGATGGGTGGCCATCAGGCGATGGAAATAAAATTGGATTCTGTTTTTACATTACCTCCAGTTTTTGACGATTCTTATTATGGTTTCCCGATCCATGAAATCCGTGAAATGCAAATTGCAGGTATGGGCCAATATGCACATGGTAACCAACCTATCCAACATATGATTTATCTTTATAACCATATTGGTGCACCATGGAAAGCCCAATATTGGGTACGTGAGACGATGAATCGGATGTATTCACCTAATCCAGACGGATATTGTGGCGATGAGGATAACGGCCAAACATCGGCTTGGTACGTATTTTCTGCTTTGGGGTTCTATCCGGTGACACCGGCCACAGACGAGTATATTTTAGGTGCTCCATTGTTCAAGAAAGCAACGCTCCACCTGTCTAATGGCAAAAAAATCACCATTCAGGCGGATAACAATTCGGATGCCAATCGTTATATCCATGGCATGAAATGGAATGGTAAAAACTATACGAAGAACTATATCAAGCATAGCGAATTGCTCAAAGGCGCTACTTTAAACTTTGATATGCGTGACCAACCGAATAAATCGCGCGGTACGTCAAAAGGTGATTTACCGTTCTCGTTAAGTAAAGACGATATATAATAGAAAAAAAGTCAGGCCTTAGGCCTGACTTTTTTTCTATTATATCAAATCAACCCCGCTCTTTTGAGCAATGGTTCCACTTGTGGTTCTTGCCCGCGGAATCGCTTATAAAGTTCCATTGGATGTTCCGTGCCTCCTTTCGACAGGATGTTGTCCTTGAATTTGTTGGCGATATCCCTGTTGAAGATGCCGTTTTGTTTGAAATAGTCGAAAGCATCGGCATCCAATACTTCAGCCCATTTGTAGCTGTAATATCCTGATGAATAACCACCATTGAAAATGTGGGAAAACGATGGACTTACTGCATTTTCTTTGACATCCGGATACAGTTGGGTGGAAGCAAATGTTTCATTCTCAAACGCCTTCACCTTTTGGATGTCTGAAGGGTCTTGCCCGTGCCAGCCCATATCTAATATGCCGAAGCTCAATTGCCGTAAGGTGGCCATGCCTTCTAAGAAAGAAGCCGACTCCTTAATTTTTTCAATCAGTTCCATAGGGATGGTTTCGTTGCTTTGGTAATGTTTGGCAAACAGTTCGAGCGCTTCTTTTTCATAGCACCAGTTTTCCATAATCTGGCTTGGCAATTCTACAAAATCCCAATAGACCGAAGTCCCGGATAATGTAGGATAGGTGGTGTTGGCCAGCATGCCGTGCAGCGCATGTCCAAATTCGTGAAATAAAGTGGTGACTTCGTTAAACGTAAGCAACGATGGTTTTGTGGCCGTTGGCCGGGTAAAGTTGCAAACGATGGAAACATGTGGACGTTCCTGTTGTCCCTCCTTGACATATTGCGGTTTGAAGGAGGTCATCCATGCACCGTTTCGCTTTCCTTTGCGCGGAAAAAAATCGGTGTAAAAAATGGCTATAAGGTTTTTGCGTTCATCGGTCACTTCAAATGTTTGGACTTCTTCATGGTATTTGTCGATGTTACGCACTTCTTCAAAGCGCAATCCAAACAGCTTATTCGCCACCTCAAAAGCGCCGTTAAGGACATTTTCCAGCTGGAAATAAGGTTTTAGTTGTTCATCATCCAAATGGAATCTTTCCTGCTTGAGTTTCTCGGCATAATAAGCGCCGTCCCATTTTTCTAATTGTGCGATTCCATCCCGTTTTTGGGCAAATTGCGCTAGCTCTTCAAATTCCCGAAGGGCGGCCGGTTTGGCCTTTTGCAACAGATCTTCCAAAAAATGGTTTACTTTTTCTGGAGCTTGTGCCATTCGTTCTTCCAGCACAAAATCTGCATGGCTTTTATAGCCCAGCAATTGGGCGCGTTGATGGCGGAGTTTAACGATTTTTAAAATGTTTTCCTCATTGTTGTGCTCATTTTGTTGGAAGGCTTTCCTACCGGCTGCCAAAGTGATTTCCCTTCGCAAATTGCGGTTTTCCGCATAGGTTACGAAGGGAATATAGCTTGGATAGTCCAAGGTGAATAGCCATCCTTCCTTTTGTTGAGCTTCGGCTAAGCCTTTTGCCGCTTCGATGGTGCCTTCCGGTAGTCCGGCCAAATCCCTTTCGTCAGTGATATGGAGCTGATAGGCGTTTGTTTCTGCTAATACGTTCTCCCCAAACCGTAATTTAACCACCGATAGTTCTGCATCAATCTTGCGCAACTGTTCTTTTTTTTCATCATCCAGTAAAGCTCCGTTCCGCACAAAGTCTTTGTACGATTTTTCTAAAAGCGTTCGTTTTTCGGCGTTTAAATGTAGGTTGCCTTTTTGCTCATAAACCAATTTTATCCTTTGGAACAGCGCAAAGTTTAAGGTAATATCGTTTGCCAGTGCGGAAAGCTTTGGTGCAACTTCCTGCGCAATCCGATCCATTTCGTCATTCGTTTCTGCAGCATGGAGGTTGAAGAATAGGTTGGAAATACGATCGAGTTTCAGCCCCGAATACGCCATGGCTTCTATGGTGTTTTCAAAAGTAGGATAATCGGTTTGATGTGTTATGGCATCAATCTCCTGTTTGGTTTCGGTGATGGCTTTGTCAAATGCGGGTATATAGTCTTCTATTTTTATTTGTGAAAATGGTGCCGTATCATGTACGGTTTGAAAGGATTCGTTTAATATACTCATGCCGTAAAATTAAGGATTTTACCCTGAATGTTAAAGGGCGAGTGCTAGGTTGCTCCCGTTTATTTGTCTTTCCGATAGGAGTAACCCCAGAAGGACTCATCGAAGATAATGTATTATAGATGTCTCGCGGGCCCGACATGACAAATGAAGCGTGTGAGGCTGTTACCAGCTCTTTTTTATCTTTCCGATAGGAGTAACCCCAGAAGGACTCATCGAAGATAATGTATTATAGATGTCTCGCGGGCCCGACATGACAAATGAAGCGTGTGAGGCTGTTACCAGCTCTTTTTTATCTTTCCGATAGGAGTAACCCCAGAAGGACTCATCGAAGATAATGTATTATAGATGTCTCGCGGGCCCGACATGACAAGCAGTGCTTAAAGCGTTGCTGTTCCCGCTTCTTTGTCATTCCGACGAAGGAGGAATCTATTATGAGGATATCCGAAAAACCGTGGCAAATTGTCCCTCCGGTATGACACATTCTTATACCTCATCATTTAAAAACTTCCAATCAGGATTAAATCCCTTTTTCAATTCTTCTTTCTTGGGTCTGCGCCAACTTTTCAATTCTTTTTCACGTTCAATTGCATGTTGAATCCATGGAAAACGTTCCCAGTATATGATATACAACCCTGTATTTGCCAGCAAAATGCCTTCCTTCTCTCATTGCATCTTTTTGATGCCAACATAAACGGTATCGCAAATCGTTGGTTACCCCAATATACAATACGGTCTTATTATAGTTTGTAAGTATGTATACAAAATAATTGTGATTCATATCTTGCTAAACTATTAATTTCTGTGCCTTTTCTTTTTTTATTCCCACAGCCTGCCCGAAAGCGTTCAGGGATAGGAGGGGCCTTCTGTTGTTGGATTGTACAAAGTAAAGTTAAAAAAACGGTTTCAGATTTCAGGAGTTTAGATCCCTCATTGCATTCGGGATGACAAATGAAAGCTGATTGGTGATGCTAAAACGGTACATCTTGTCGGTTCCGTTTCCTTGTCTTTCCGACGGCAGTGCTTGTCCCGATGTATTGCACTGGCGTCAAGTTAACGCGTTTTTTGTCATTTCGACCATAGGGAGAAATCTATTAGTAAACACATAGCATACTGTTTTAGAAGTTTCCCTCGTCAGCATGACAAATTCAAATTAGTGCTTCGACGGGCATATATTTCCATACGCAATACGCA
>JBEBRE010000068.1:0-16480 GCA_040394995.1 Sphingobacterium wenxiniae | reverse complement strand
CGTTGCCCGTGTTGCGCACCGTGAACGTGTAGTCGATACGGTCGCCAGCGTTCGCGACGCCGTCGCCGTTCACGTCAACCCACTCGCCGTCCTTCAAGATCTCCAGTCCCGGATTTTCAGGAAGCGGAACGATCGTCTCGGGACAGTCGGCGCAAGGCTCGTTAGGATCGCCGGGTGAAGGGCAGGTCGCGCACGGAGTAGGGTCTTCAGACTCGTCCGTTACCGTGCTGCCACCCGGGGTCGTGCCCTCGGCTAGCGCAAGGTTGTACACATAGCCCGCATCCACATCCGGCTGCGTGATCACGTGGACAGCCGTGAAGCTGTCCGTATCTTCAGCGCCAGGAGCCAGGCTGATCGGACCGCCGCTTACCGTAGCGTTGTCGTCTGTTATGGTAATATTGTTGAGCGTAACGTTGCCCGTGTTGCGCACCGTGAACGTGTAGTCGATACGGTCGCCAGCGTTCGCAACGCCGTCGCCGTTCACGTCAACCCACTCGCCGTCCTTCAAAACAGCTATACCAGGTGCCTCCAACGGCGTATAGGTACAGTCCGGACATTCCTCGCTGTAGCCCGGGTCTCCAGGCTCTAAAGGCTCTGGATCTTCCGACTCATCGGTGACTTCTGCGCCTCCCGGAGTCTCCCCCCTAACGATAGCTAGGTTCCATACACCCGCTGCTTCGATGTCCGAAGATTGGATAGCATAGGTATATGTTGCTGTTCCTACTTCCGTTGGTTGCAACGTTGCAGGGTCAACTGCTAAATTGGTTACATTAATATCCGTATCATTGATAACTAGACTACCTACTTCTACGTCACCTACATTGGTAACGGTAAAGTCATAGCGGATATGGTCACCAACATTCACGACACCATCATTATTTGTGTCAATATAAGTACCAACTTTCTCTAGCTTGAGTTCAGGCGTTCCTCCATTGACAAAGACCACATTATTACTTAAGATATTATTACAAGGAGCTGTAACACCTGCATCTCTGTTCGTACACTCATAATGTGCATCGAAAGGTGGCACATATTCGTTATCGATATCCAAGTTATCCGGATCATTGACATCGCCCAACGGATTTGCAGGATTACTCCTATTTGTCGCATTTGGATCAGTTACGTCATTCGGACGTAATATCGTAGCTTCTGCTGTTAAAGTATTACCCGCAGGATTATTGGTGGTCACGTTACCCGTAAAAGCAAAAGTAACCTCACATCCATTAGGCAAATCCAACATCGATGTAAAAGTTCCATCTGCTGCATTCCAGGTAATCGCCGTGGTCGTACCACAACCATCTCCCTCGAATGTCGGCGTGAACCCATCCGGATCAAATCCAGAAGGTACCGTAAAGGTAAACGGCGCCCCCTCTACATCACTTGGGCCATTATTACGAACTTTAACGGTATAGGTCAATTCGTCGCCTGAATTTAAAGTTGTTTTATCAGGTGTTACTTCTGTTACTTGAAGATCAGCGATTTTGACGGCAACTGTGGTCGTCGTTTCTACCGCTTGGCTCCGGATAAACCCCCAAGTATCGATGGTTCTATTGTCACCATACTGATTACTACTACCGCTTCCTCCTGCACCCCATTTGTGGCCATTGATCCTACTGTCGATACCCGCACTCGGTGGGTTAGCCAAGTGGCTATTGACCTTAGGGGAGGTATTACTTCCGTTAGCTCGATCTGAGAGCGGTGTATCATCCCAGTAGACATCGAATCTATTCGGATCAGTTGCTCCTCCCGGACCGTTAGTCAACTCGATAATCACACCATTGACATTATACTCCGTATCAATATACGGGAAGTGCACTTCGCCACCCTGTAACTGTACGATAACTTTGGCCGGAACATCGCCATGTGACAATGGATCCCCGTCGCCATCTCTACCATCCCAAAAAATATTATTCGTTCCTGCTGCTGCCGTTCCCGTAAATGTCCTTGTCGGAAACCAAAGAGGTGAGGTGGATGGTTCTGTACTTTCGATGCTGACCGTATACGAACTTTGTACATTGGCTGTAAATCGTATATGCCCTCCTTTATTACCTACCTGTGCAGGTGTACCATCCACGCCAAAAACACCAACACTGTTTACCGTAGGTGATTGTGGCATTGTTTTCAACCAAGTTGTTCCACCCGGAACAGCTCCGCTCGCCGTTGGCGGCATATTGGGGTCGGGGGTGGTGTAAAATAACTTATGCGTAATTAAGTTATCCGTGTCGGAATCGGCACTGTTCGGATTATGCACCCTTCCTGTAAAACCACTGCCCGAAGAAGCATCCAAACTTTGATAAGTTGCTTCTTTAGTCGTCGGATTAATAATCCCTTTGTTATTAGCAAAGAAGGCAAAATATATACCGTTGTTCCCATTGTTATCCACATTGTAGATATAGCCGTCATTAGTAAGCACTTTGACGACCCCATAGAAACCTGCATCATATGGCGTTCCAACGGACATATTGAGTATATTGGCCCAGACACGCCCCCTAACGATAGTACCGGCAGTATTGAATACAGACGCATCCCACGCCGCGATAAGTCTATTATTCGAATTAAATAGATCACCGCTGGCATTGGCCATGACGTTGTTACCGGGATTAGCGTCACTCGCTCCAGCATTACGAGGCCTGAACTCGATCCGGTAGATACCAGTTTGGGTAACCGGATACTCAATCGCTTTGTATTGGTTTCCCGTGGGGGTCGTACCAGGCGTTGCTGGTCCGGCAAGCTCATTAGCTCGTGTGACGATACGCCCGTCTCCAGGCGTATAGTATGGTGTTAGATTAATCTGGCTGTTATCCAAGCCATACAAACGAATGTCAGGCGTATTGCCCGATGTCGCTGCACTCGATGCCATCGTTATCGTTTCCCCTGCTTCAGCATACACATAGTGTGTGCCCCAATTGGGAAAAGGATATTGTACAGGTGATTGATCCGAGGATCGCAGTCCTGCTCTCGCACCACTTACTCCACTCGGATACAAATCCTTGGAACCATCGGCATAAGCATTTTCCATAAAGAGAAAACTCAATGCCAATAGAAAGGTAAATAAATAGGTCAATCTCTTCATGTTCGGCTTGGTTTAATGGATTTAACAAAAATGCCATCATCCACAAAACGGGCAAGATCCGTGAAGGACCAGGCCTGTTGTCGATGTCGTGTGACCACGATTGGCATCATTTCCAACTCCCGCGGCAACCCTTTCTCTTGTTGCATGCCATGCGTTTTTGTGCGCAGGTCCGTTCGATACCGCTTCCAGGGGACACGGTCGAACAACAACAGAAAATGGAAACCACTTAAAATGCACTTCTGAAGAGCTTTTAAAGGTGTAACTGATTCCATAGTATCGTTCATAATTCTCTAAACAGTATTAGCAGTAATTTTTTCATTTGTGTACGACGTATTTAAATGGCACACGCCGTGTATTGTCTTTGTTAGACTTGCCCAAAAGTACCTTCGTGACACCATTTTTAAAACTGTCTCAAAAACGAAAAATTTCACTTTTTTTAATTTTTTGAGACAATTGTAAAATATTTAATAACCTCATATACAGTTAATTATATAAAAAAACAAATTTTAACATTTCATTAACATTTTGATTGTCGGATTTTGGAAAATCTTGCTTCACTTTAAAAATGAAGCAAGCATACTACAAGGAAACGCGACAGAATTCGGGGATTTGTAGCGTTTCCGCCACAAAAGTTTGTCATATCATTTTTTAAGAAAAGTTTTGTCGATTTTGACTAATGCATAACGAATACCAGCCTTTATGGTCACACAGCCCGTGTACCGTTTCCCGTATGTCGTCAGAAAGAGGAAACACGCAACACCATGAAAGATAGCGCAAGGGAGAATGGTTAATGATTAATGGTTAATGATTAATGAATCTGTAGGAATTAACATTTCAGCTCTCAGCTCTTCGAGCTATTAGCGAAGCGCATCTCGAAGGGAAAATAAAACAGGATTTATAATCCTGTACAGCAAGCTAACATCCTTAACAGCAAGCGCATGATGTATGTTTCAACTATCTTACACGCATATGGCAACAAAGCGTACACAAACGACTATATGGCACACGCAGCCAAACGGAACATAAAGCCAATGCACTATGTCACGAGCGCACTTGCTTCAGGGATAAAGCCATATGCTTTTACCGTGAGTCAGTCCAAATTCAAGCACACGCGTGTCGCGTGCGTTAGTAAAGGGCATAACTGCATAAAGCACGGAAGGCTCGGTAAGGAAAACGCAGATGCATCTATCGCACAGTCAGCTGACAACAGCATAAACAGCACCACGCACAGCGCATTGTTACGTAACATGCTTTTAAAGAAACAAGAGTTAAACCAAAAATCAACAATGTTTAATTTAAAGAAAACCACGTGGCTGGCAAAGCGTTTCCGCAAAGGAACATGCAGCAACCGGAAAATCATACAGACACAGGAGGATGTCACATCGCGCCCCCGTTCTGTCTTAAACACACCTGCGCGTGCAAAAAAGCAGGTGCTGTTTGTGTTTCGTGCAAATCTGTTTAAGGAAAACGACAGGTGAATGGCAAAAAAAGCAATTGCATCCGCGACAAACGCATGTGCGCTTATGTTAAAAGCAGTTGCGTTTGTAACGATGTTACGTAGAAAAATGCACAGCGCAACGTCTTTTCCCACCACACAACCTTTCCGCCACTCGCCGTGGCAAGGCATTCGCTATGCATGATTGCTTCGCGGTTTTTGCAACTAAAAAATCGTTTTGTCACATTTTTTGTTCCCGTCGGACAAAAAATCCGCCAAAACGAGCTGTTGCCGTAATCCTATCGCTACAAAAATAGCACCCCTCTGGGGTGCGGTAGGCGAATTCGGTATACCCGGTGAACAAGCGTTTAGCCATATGAAAGCTATCCTCTTTGGCAAAAGAGAACAGAAGGCGAACACAGCCCTGCATCTTGGCTTTGCTATTGCGCGACGGACCTGTGCGCCGTGCCTCGGCTCAGACGAGGACAAGATGCCTTGGGAGAGTGAAAAGGCCTTGCTTACTTGCCTGTCTCGTTGGAAACGAGGGGCCTATTCCAAGTAAGAGCCTGCCCGGCTTGAGGGCAAACAAAGTATCTAATTTAAACCTCCGTTTATTTTAACGAATTAAATGCGTTGACCCTGCCTTATCCCGCACGAATGTTAGGTGATTTGCTAATTATTTTTAACTTAGCCGTTGCAAACACCTTCAATTAAACGTTTCATGTTTTACGGTGTTTAATATAATAAAGGAGTTTATCATGTATATAGGCGAAATTCTGGCAAAAAATTTTTATGATGTAAAACCAGAGGATTCTGTTCTTTACGTTGTTGACCGAATGAATGAACTGCATGTTCCTCAACTCCCTGTCATCGACAGCAACGATTATTTAGGCTTGGTTTCCAAGAATGATCTGTTAACTGCCCACGATAATACACGCCCAATCAACAGTATCTTAACCTCCCTCAAGTTTGTATACCTGTACGAATACCAACACATATATGATGCTCTACAGTATATGAGCACCAACAATCTGACCGTGTTGGCCGTGTTGGATAAAGAAAACAGCTATATAGGTGTAGTGACTCAGGAAGATCTGTTAAATGCTGTCAACAATAACATGGGGAACACTCGTAACGGCGCTATCATTGTGCTGGAAGTAGGGCAAAAGGACCTTTCCTTTTCCCATATCGCCCATATCGTGGAAGCCGAGAATATACGCCTGCTGAGCATGTCTGTTCACGAGATTCCCGAGAGCACCAAGCTAGAAGTGACTATCAAAGTTGATAAACAGCATATCGATGGCTTAGTGGCTTCCCTGTGGCGTTTCGATTATATCGTCAAAGCAACGTTCAACGATGGAAGTCGGGATACAGATATCAAAGAGCGCTACGATATCTTAATGAATTATTTAAATTTATAAGATATAGTCTATTTTTTATCATCTTTGCATAATTTTTTGACCAAAGCAGGATTCCATGCAACGACATACCATAGCGATATACGGAAGAGCGTTCAATGCTTCTGTCGTCCCCCATGTAGCGCAATTATTCACCTACTTGCAGGAGAAAAACGTCCTTGTCTACATCCATTCCGATTTTTACAGCTTCCTGAAGCAACAATTCGATTGTCCGGACAACGTCTTGCTTTATTATCATCATCGCGATCTTCCCCAAGACATTTTGTTTCTCTTGAGTTTGGGTGGCGACGGCACCATGCTTTCTGCCGTGTCACAGGTACACGATTCAGGCATACCTATCGCAGGCATCAACTTTGGACGCTTAGGGTTTTTGGCTTCCATTCATAAAAGCCAGATCGTGAAAGCTTTGGACAACATCTTTGCCGGCAACTATACCTTGCAACCCCGGACACTCCTTCAGGTCAACAGCAATGACACAAAAGTATTCGACGACAACAATTTTGCACTAAACGACATCACCGTCTTTCGTCATGACAGCTCGGCTATGATCAACGTCAATGCGGTTTTAAACGGTGAGTTGCTGAACGATTATTGGGCAGATGGCATCATTATCGCCACCCCCACCGGTTCTACGGCCTATTCGTTGAGTTGTGGCGGACCAATTATCATGCCCGGCAGCAACAATTTTGTTATTACCCCCATTTCACCACACAATCTGAACGTGAGGCCCATTGTCATTTCGGCTGACAGCATATTGGAATTAGAAATCGAGAGCCGAACAGAAAAATACATCCTTAGTTGTGATTCCAAAACGGAAACATTGTCCACTACAACGAAACTGATCATCCAAAAGGCGCCTTTTCAGATCAATCTTATCCGTCTGCCTTCCGACAGCTATTTTAGTACGCTACGCGAAAAATTGCTATGGGGGTTGGATGTTCGGAATTATTGATGGACTTCTTATCTAGAAACGTTAAATCTCTATGGAATTTTAGCACATGGTCTGCATTTAACACAAATTAATACATCCATATTGTTCCAAAACCACTATCTTTACACCTAAAATTTAGAATTTGGCACACAGATTATACATATTTGCCATCATTTTCACGGCTTTATTCCCAACGCGCACATCCTATGCGCAACAATGGGAAATGGGGGCTAGTTTTGCCAGCACCGGATTTATGGGCGACATCAATCCCACAAACCCGTTTTATTTTAAAAGCGGTGGCGGTGGTATACAGGCAAAATATAATTTCAATCCGACTTGGGGTGTGCAGGCTTCACTGAGCTATTTGCATCTGAATGCTACAGATTTAGATTCGAAAGACCCCTATCGCTATGCCAGAGGACGTCATTTCAAAAACCATATTGGAGAGTTTGGGCTTCGTGGAGAGTTTAATTTTTTTAAGTTCATCGCCGGGCGAGAAACCACCAAGCACACGCCTTATTTATTTGCCGGGTTAGCAGGCCTTATACATAATCCTTATGTCACGTTATCCAACGGAAATCAGCAATCTTTGGAGACCTTAAAATTGCAGGCGGATGAAAGACCTTTGCAAAAAATGGCCATCAGCATTCCCTTCGGCATAGGATTTAAATACAATATAAGAGGCCCTTGGTCGGTTGGTGCCGAAATGGGCTATCGATGGGCTCTGAGTGACCAACTAGATAATATTTACGATTTTTACCCTACGACAGATACCGCTCCGTCGGGGAATTTTCCGTATACGTCCGATGAATGGCGGAACATGGCTTTTCCCCAAGGAAACTATGCAGATTACTACGGCAGAGCCATTGGCGACACACGGTCTTTTGATGGATATATGACTGCGGGCGTAACGTTGACCTACACCATCATCAGCAAAAAATGCTATTGGTGGAATTAACTGTCTATTTAGGAGAAAGCAACACATGAGCTATAAAGACAAATTAGACAAGAAAAATTTACCCCAACATGTGGCCATCATTATGGATGGAAACGGGCGTTGGGCCAAGGGAATCGGCAAATTGCGCATTTTCGGACATCAGAATGGTGTCAGCGCCGTACGGGAAGCAATGGAAGGTTGTGTGGAAATTGGTGTCAAATACCTAACGCTTTATGCCTTTTCATCAGAAAATTGGAAACGGCCAAAACTAGAAGTACAGGCACTTATGGAGCTTTTGGTCAATACCTTGGCCAAGGAAACCCAAACCTTTATGGCGAACGGCATTCGCTTGAACACCATAGGCAGTATCAGCGACCTACCAAAAAACTGCCAAGAAAAACTCAGGGAATCCATGGAACTGACCAAGAACAATAACGCCTGCGTCCTTACCTTAGCCCTGTCTTACGGTTCGCGTACCGAAATTGTCGAAGCGACCAAATCCATCGTTCGCCAAGTCGTTGAGGGTAAGCTCAATATCACCGATATTAACGAAAAAACCATCAGTGACAATCTGTTTACATCCGACCTACCAGACCCCGATCTCATGATCCGGACCAGTGGCGAACTGCGCATTAGCAATTACCTACTTTACCAAATGGCCTATACAGAATTTTGTTTCTTGGAAAAAATGTGGCCGGAATTCAAGAGAGAAGACCTTTTTGAAGCCATATACCATTACCAACAAAGAGAAAGAAGATTTGGCAAAACCAGTGAACAATTATAATATTTACGTACCTTTGCACCGTCCATGAAATACCTGTTTAATTGATTGACAGATAATAATTTTCTTTTAACAAAAATTAACAAGAGATTGGTGTACTTTAGCACCGAGAAAATTGAATAAATGAAGCGCATTTTATATTTAATAACATTTACTTTACTTTGTGGAGGGCAACAATTATTCGCTCAAATAGGCAACAATCCTATTAACCTGAACGACCCCGACGAAATAACCTATTTGGATCCCAAAAACTATATTATCGGTGGTGTTCGCGTAACAGGTGCACAGTATTTAGACACCGAAGTACTGATAACCATCTCCAAATTGGTAGTCGGCCAATATATTGAAGTGCCAAGCGAGCAGACAGCCAATGTCATTAAAACACTGATGGCGCAAAATTTATTCGATGACGTACAACTGTATGCAGAACGCGTTCAAGACGACAACATTTTCTTGGAAATACGTGTACGGGAAAGACCCCGTTTGACCAGAATCGACATCAACGGACTAAAAAAGAGCGAAACAGAAGAGGTTCGCAAAAGGCTCAACACAGCAGCGGGCAGGATTGTAAACGACAACCTGATTAAAACCACTCAAGCAACCGTTCAAAAGTTCTTAAGGGAAAAATCATACCTCTATCCGGACATAAAAATCAGAACCGAGAAAGATACGGCTCAAGCTAATAATGAAATTGTTATTGTAGAGGTTGATAAAAACAAAAAGATCAAGGTTCACCGGGTACATTTTGACGGACATTCCGAATTTAAATATGGTCAATTGCGCAAATGGTTAAAAGGTGTCAAACCACGCCGTTGGTTCCGTGTATTTGGGCCCGGTAAATTCAAGGACGACAAATACAAAGAGGCTAAAGAAAAGCTTATTGCTAAAATGCAAGATAAAGGCTATAGAGATGCCGAAATTATTTCTGATAGTGTGGTTCGCTATGATGAAAACGAAGTGGATATTTACCTGAGCCTATATGAAGGCCCTCGGTATTACGTAGGGGATATCACATGGTCCGGCAATTCCAAATACAGCGATTCAATATTGAACATCATTCTTGGCATTGAAAAAGGCGATGTCTATAGTGAAGAAAAATTGCACACGAAGCTATCTGGACCGACACGAAACAGCGATGACATTAACTCGCTGTATCAAAATGATGGTTACTTGACCTCCAATATCCAGCCTATCATTAAGAAAATTTACAACGACACCATTGATGTGGAGATTGTGGTGAGCGAAGGAAAGCAGTTCACGATCAACAACGTGATTGTTAAGGGAAATGATGTGACCAACGATCGCGTAGTACTGCGTTCTATTTATACCAAACCCGGGCAGAAGTACTCCCGTGAGCTCATCATGCGTAGCGTACGGGAAATTTCCCAGCTGGGCATGTTCGACGAACAAAAAATCGCACCTGATATTCCCCAATCTTCCATGAACTATGATGAAGGAACCACGGATGTCGTTTTTAACTTAGTAGAAAAACCTTCCGATCAAGTCGAGCTCTCCGGAGGGTATGGTGCAGGGCAAGTTATCGGGACATTAGGGCTTAGCTTTAATAACTTTTCGACCAGTAATTTCTTTAAGAAAGATGCATGGAAACCACTTCCCCGGGGCGATGGACAGAAATTGAGCATTCGTGGCCAAACATCTGGCAAGCGCTATCAGTCCTATAGCTTTTCTTTTTCGGAGCCTTGGCTAGGTGGAAAAAAACCGATCTATTTTGGTTTGAGTGCGTATACCTCCAATTCATCTTATGGTGGTTTCAACTATTACACCGGCGAACAAATGGTAAAGGACTCCGAACTGAACCGTATCTGGATGACGGGCGTGACAGCCACCTTGGGTAAACGCCTGGAATGGCCTGACAATTATTTCCAAATGAATACCTCTTTGTCGTTTCAACGTTATAAACTGCAGAACTACGGCAACTATTTCTTGTTCTCGGACGGTACGGCGTACAACATGAACATCACGCAGGAAATCAGCCGAAATTCGGTAGATGCACCTATCTATCCTACTTCGGGATCAAATTTCCGCTTCTCGGTGCAATTAACGCCTCCATACTCCTCTTGGAACAATATTGATTACCAAAATGCACCAGACAACGTAAAATACAAATGGACAGAATACCATAAATGGAAATTCGATAGCCAATGGTATACGAAAGTCGTAGGAAAACTTGTGGTAAAAGCACAAGCACAGTTTGGTTATCTAGGCAATTATACGACCAAAACGCCAACTTCCACATTTGAACGATTCAAATTAGGAGGTGATGGTATGCAAGGGTTTGACTTCCTGCAGGGGTCGGAAATATTGGCTATGCGCGGTTATTCTAATGGCACCATTATTCCCGAATCCACCGGTCGTGGCTACGAAAGAATTGCCATCAACTCAGGTAGCCCAATCTACGCAAAATATCAATTGGAGTTAAGGCATCCGGTGATGTTGAATGAGCAGGCTACCGTATTCGTATTGGGCTTTGCGGAAGCCGGCAATACCTGGAACAAGTTCAACGAGGTCAACCCGTTGAAAATGCGCAGGTCGGCAGGTTTTGGTGCACGTATCTTCTTACCGATTTTTGGTATGTTGGGTATCGACTATGGCCATGCCTTCGATCCGATTCCTGGCCTACGTTCCAGCGAGTGGAAACAAAATTTTACATTTAGTATTTTACAAAACATGGGAGGATTTTAAACTTTTTAATGTTATAATTGTCCTAAGAAAAAAGAGATTAATAATAAGGAATATGAAAAAAATAGTTTTTATAATCGCGTTTTTGATGTTTTCGGTTACCGCAACGTTTGCGCAACGCTTCGCTTACGTAGATTCGGAATATATTCTAAAGCATATTCCTGAATATGTTTCGGCACAAAAGCACCTGGATGACCTAGCAAAAGGCTGGCAGGAAGAAGTAGACAACCAATACGGCGAAATTGAAAAACTGTACAAGGCTTACCAAAACGACCAAGTGCTGTTAAACGACGATATGCGTCGCCGTCGTGAAGACGAAATCGTGAACAAAGAAAAGGAAGTAAAGGAATTTCAACGCCAAAAATTTGGTTATGAAGGCGATTTGTACAAAGAACGTATTCGCTTGGTGAAACCTATCCAAGACCGTGTCGCACAAGCCATACAGGATGTGGCCAGCAATCAGGGACTGGACATCATCCTCGACAAAGGAAGCGAAGTGACATTTTTATACGCCAATCCAAAACTCGATAAGAGCAACGATATTATTACGAAATTGGGGTTTAAACCCGATCCTAATCTTTCAAATTAATTTTCGTATAATTGCAGCATTAACGGGCAAATTAATTATTAACAAATTAGTATAAACAACCGCACTATCCGGTTGAAATAGTTGGGATACACAATTAAGATTAAAAAGAAAGAATGAAAAATGTATTTAGAAGTGTAGCTGTAGCAGCGGTCATGTTCATAGGTGCTCAACAGGTTAACGCACAACAGAAAATCGGGCATATCAATGCGGATGAAGTGTTTCAAGCTACACCGGAGTTTAAGGCTGCTGAAGAGCAATTAAAAACCTTGCAGGAAACAAAAGGAAAAGAATACCAATCCATGGTAGAAGAATACCAAAAGAAATTGGGTGAAGCGCAAGAAAAAGCCAGAAACCGTAGCGAAGCAAACAAAGAAACCGTCGATGCAGAGTTACAGGTCATGGGCCAAGAACTCCAAACCATGGAACAGCGGATCCAAGACGTTCAACGTGTAGCCCAAGAAGAAATAGGTAAAAAACAACAAGAGCTCCTGGCTCCTATACAGCAAAAGGTTATGAATGCCATCACTGCTGTGGCTAAGGAAAAAGGATATGCCTACATCTTGGATGTTTCTAACGGAAATGTTATCTATTTCCAAGGAGGAGAGGATGTTTCTGCGGATGTAAAAACAAAACTAGGTATTACCAATTAAGGGTAATTCATATGGGTGTGAAAAGGGCAGATTTTTCAATCTGCCCTTTTTTATTTCCTTATCGTATGTTGCGTATCGCGTTCTTGGCCGTCTCATGGTTTCCTGTGCGCAATTCATTTGTATGGACAGTGGTGACGGCATTATTCGTTATGGTAACCGGCTTAATGGCATACACCACCTCCCCATTGCTTTCCGAAGTAAAAATCACATGAACATTTAACCCAACTGGCACAAAACCATAGTGCTCTGAAAAATATCCCTCGGCAGCGTTGTAGGTATCCAATTGTGCCAATAGTCCGGGTTGGTCTTCGTAAGCCAGGTATACGCTCGCGTTGGTATTGTTATAACCTTGGGGTACGGTCACTTTAATTTGGGTTTTTGGCCCCTCATAACTCCAAAAACGGTCTACATTCGTCCAGCCAAAATCGCCTAACAATAGGTTATAAGAAACACCTTTCTCGTCGATATTTAACCGTTCCCTCCCATTAGCCCCTACCTCGTTCCATGCCAAATCGCCATTATCGTCGATCACGCCCTTCCATAACACCATGTCTGCATCCAATCCGCCTGTATTTTCAGTTGGTACTATTAGGGAAAATGGGCAACCTGATCGCAAAATTTCATCACCTTTCTTGACTTCGATGTTAAATTCTCCGCCTGTAATCATGGGTAATTTGTTTCCATTTTCATCGACCCCCATTGTGGGCTTATGGGTAACGACCATGTTTGTACGGTCGTATATCTCCACAAAAGACAAGACCACCTCTCCGGCAACCGCATGGTTGGAGGGATCTTGTAAACAATTTCCGTTAATACGTAGTATAGCTCCTTTTGCAGAAGTAAATGTAATCCCTTCTTCAGCTTTGAAATGAGCCGTTTGTGTAATATCCTTTAGCGCCCTAGCCCGGAGATCTTTTACATTCTCCGCTTTAGGCAATGCGAGATTGTGAGCGGGTTCATGATCTCTTTTACAAGAGATAGCCGCAAGCATAAGGCCGGCAATGGCCAAAAGTTTCAGTGTGGTGGATAATGTTTTCATGACTGTAAATTTTTAAATTTTCAATTCTTGTTTATACCTATATCCACGATGTGAGACGATTGTTACCCCTCCTTTTTTCAATAAAAAAGCTCCCGACGTTGCAGGAGCTTTAGGTAACATAAAACTAAATAGATGAAATATTTATTCAAAATATTCTTTGATGCGCTCAAAGAATGATTTTTCACTTTTTCCGGGTTGGGGCTTAAAGTTCGCTGAGTTTTTCAATTTCTCCAACAGACTTCTCTCCTCAGAAGACACCACCTTTGGCGTCCAAACATTGACATACACCAATTGATCGCCTTTGTGGTACGAGTTAACCTCAGGTATGCCCTTGCCTTTCAATCTTAAGATTTTACCTCCTTGCGTGCCGGGATCGATCTTAATCTTTGCCTTGCCGTCAATCGTAGGAATCTCCACACTGGTACCCAAAGCGGCATCCGCAAAATTGATGTAAAGATCGTAAATCACATTGATGCCATCTCTCTTAAGCGTTTCATGTGGTACTTCCTCGACAACGATAATCAAATCGCCCGGAATACCTCCACGCGCCGCCGCATTACCCTTGCCACTCATTGACAACTGCATGCCTTCGCTGACACCTGCCGGAATATTGATGGTGATTGTTTCGTCTCCTCTCTCCAACCCCTCTCCCTTACATGTTGGACATTTCGCTGTGATCACCACGCCTTCTCCGTTACAGGAAGGACAGGTACTGGTGGTCTGCATTTGTCCAAGTATGGTATTGGTCACACGACGCACAGATCCCGAACCACCGCATGTGCTACAGGTATGGTAAGATGATTTGTCTTTTGCTCCTGTACCATCACAGGTATGGCATGGAACCTGCTTATTGACCTTTACCTTTTTTTCCACACCATTGGCAACCTCCTCCAAGGTGAGTTTGACTTTTATCCGCAGATTGGTACCGCGTTGTGCTCGCCGACCGCCACTTCTGGAACCACCGCCAAAGAAGCTTTCAAAAGGATGTCCTCCTCCAAAGATATCACCAAACTGGCTGAATATGTCTTCCATGTTCATACCACCGCCACCAAAACCGGATGCCGAATTTCCAGCATGGCCAAATTGATCGTAGCGTTGGCGTTTTTCAGGGTTACTCAAGATCTCATAAGCCTCAGCTGCTTCCTTGAATTTCTCCTCGGCCTCCTTGTCACCAGGATTTTTGTCGGGATGATATTTGATGGCCAGCTTCCGGTAAGCCGATTTAATTTCTGTCATTTCGGCTTTTCTGGAAACGCCAAGTATATCGTAATAATCTCTCTTTGCCATTTTCTTATTGACCTATTACCACTTTTGCAAAACGGATGACTTTATCATTTAAAAAGTACCCTTTTTCCACCACATCAATTACTTTGTTCTTCAGATCTTCCGTTGGTGCCGGGATAGCCGATATAGCTTCTTGGTATTCGGGGTCAAAAGGTTGGCCGATCAAATTTTTCATTTCTTTCAAGCCTTCCTGCATCAATGTCTTTTGAAATTTATGATTCACCAATTCAATCCCTTCTTTCACCGATTCTACGTCATGGGCCGTTTGCATGGCCGTCAATGCTCTGTCAAAATCGTCAAGAACGGGTAGCAACTTGGTCAGTACAGTTTGGCTGGCAGATTGAATCAGCTCCACTTTTTCCTTGGCTGTACGTTTTTTATAATTGTCGAATTCGGCAAACAAACGGGCGTATTTGTCGTTGGCATTGGCCAATTCCGCTTGCAATTGCTCTTCTATAGCTTGTTCCGTTGTTTGTTGCTCTTGATCGATTGGACTCTCGTCTTGAATGTTATCCTCTTGTTCGTTTATCATATCAATATTCTATAACGCTACTCTGTTCAACCTCGCTACGCAATTATATTGCCAATACACCAAAAACCGACACCCTGTCAGTTATTTTGAATATGAACTTACATAATGTCGGCAACAAGTATTTTATGTCAGTGTGTTTTTCTATAATGTCACATTATCGTACAAGGCAGTATCTGCCGTTTTGATAATGCGTGCAGGCATATTTTTAATGATCTGATAGTCGTGCGTAGCCATTAATACAGCTGTCCCCGATGTCGCGATGTCGCGAAGCAACAAGACAATTTCCTCAGAAGTGGCTGGATCCAGGTTACCGGTTGGCTCGTCTGCTAGAATAATCTCGGGGTTATTCAGCAAAGCTCTCGCAATAACCACACGCTGTTGTTCACCACCTGATAGCTCGTGAGGCATCTTACGCAATTTCGATCGTAAACCTACTTTTTCCAATACATCCAGCATGCGGTTTTCAATCAATCCCTTGTCTATCCATCCTGTAGCGCGTAAGGCAAATTCCAGGTTTTTTTCGACAGTTCTATCATTCAAAAGATGAAAATCCTGAAACACAATCCCAAGTTTACGACGCAGGAAAGGCACATCATTTTCGTGGAGCTTTTTCAGATCAAAACCGGCCACCATACCTTCGCCACTGGCGATATACAAGTCGCCATAAATGATCTTCAGCAGGCTACTTTTTCCGGTCCCCGATTGCCCAATTAAATAAATAAATTCTCCTTGTTGGATATCCAGATTGACATGCGATAGCACCAAATGCTTTTGTTGATAAATATCGACGTTCTTAAGCTTTATAACCGTATTTTCTGCCATGATTTGTTCTATACATCAATTTGTTTTATTTGACCGAAGGGCATCTCCCGCACAATTTCCATAATGTACGCGGCTTTATCTGCCAACCCGATTTTTTCAAGTGATTTATCGGGACGGTCAACCCTAAAATATGCCAATAAAGTAAACTCATCATCCCGTAATTGCACATAATCCGGAATTTTTGCGACACCTTTTACCTTGATAACATACATAAAAAACAAAGTTAGAATTTTTTTTCAGGATTGCACAGTGAATTGAAGCTATTTCGATAGGAGTAAAGAATAAAGAG
>JBEBRE010000067.1:0-16618 GCA_040394995.1 Sphingobacterium wenxiniae | reverse complement strand
GCCAAACCCTTATGAATATGAAAAAAATCATTATTGACGAGCTGAAAAAATAAGATTGACATCTATTATTAACGTGAGTTCGGGATAACAACTCATGTCGATGATTATCGTTTAAGGGGTTCAATTACACCATGGGCCCCATCGGGGTGACATATCTCGTCAAACGAATGCTTATCCCGAGTTCACGTTATTATTAAACTCGTGCACTTTTTGGGAGATTGCATGGACATGAGGTTTGTTGACTTCAAAAGAAACTATTGCCCCACTACGTTTGATTTTGAAAAATGATTTTTGTAAACTAAATACGACAAATATTTATTTTTTCACCGCATAATGTCCTGAACGCAGATGAAAACCTTTAGTTTAGTCCTTACTAAAGTCAAATAAGCGAATCGTGGCAAGTGACATAAAGAAAACATTCCTGCTAAGAAGATTACTCATTGGGGCGATTATCATATCTTTTACCTACATAAGCACCATCTTTATTTATCAATATTTGGAATACGTAAAGGTGAAGGAAAGACTATATGCGGCCTATGCCGTTAATCAAACCCAATCAGACGCTTTATATTTGCTTTTTTCGACCTATAGCGAAGCAGATAACCTGTTTCGTCTATACACTGTAGACTTCGATAAAAAAATCTTCAACGTATACAAAGGCAAGTTGGACAGCATACGGCACCAGATCGATTCCCTATCAACACTGCCCATTGAAAACAATCCTTTGCTCAGGAGCTTGTCCGTCATACAGGAAAAGGATCACATCGCCCAAGAGTTTGCTTCTCTAAAAAAAAGTGTCGACAACCTCATTTTCCTTGCCGTAGATTCCCTTCCTACGTTGGAGCGGGCCAAAGACAAATCGCTTCCGAGTGTTCAACAGCAATCAGCCGATTCCGTCGTGAACAAAATTTTAAAAGACACTTCGTTCAGAGAAGTGAATGTAGATACGGTAGTTCGACAAAAGCAAAATCTTTTCAATCGTATTTTTAATGCCAAAAGTGACACAATCTTGGCTTCCTATTCGACATTGCACAACTTTAACGCCAACCAGATTGAAGTCATCCACACGAGCATAGAAAATTTGATCACCGAGAAAGATAAAACACATACGAGAAGTCTTGCTCTTCTCCAACATCAATTCTATGCCTTACAGCAAAAGGAAAGACAGCTTATACAAACCAACTACAAGCTCCTCAACAACTTGAAAACGGGCATTGACAACTTGAGGGAATTAGAGGCCGCGCACATTCGAAAAGCCGAACAGATAGCACTCGAACACCATCAGCAAAATGCCGGACAGTTTGGAAATCAGTTGTTTATTGCCCTGTCCATTATGCTCATCATGATCGTGTTCATCCTCTACTATCAACGTAATGCTGTTTCGTATGAACGACGGTTGCAGGATGAGAAAAACTATGCCTCACTTATTGCCGAAGAGAAAACAAGCGTATTGGCCAATATCAGCCACGAAGTGAGGTCACCTATCAACTCCTTATTAGGCGTGATCGACATCTTGAAAAAAAACGGCAGCGAAAAAGTGATCAGCCCCGAATATCTAGACTCGGCCGCACACGACATATCCGTGATAAACAGCACGTTAAATGACATTTTGAATCTTGGGAAATTAGAAGTTGGAGCGCTGAACATCAAGCAAGAATATTTCTCTCCCTACACCATATTAATGGAAGTGATAGAACTACACGCTTATCAAGCAAAGAAAAAACAGCTTGATTTCACCTACGAAATAAGTATCGCTCCTAATTTTCAAATGTATAGCAGTGCATTCCGGCTTAAACAGATTGTTAGCAACTTCGTCAGCAATGCTATCAAATATACCAACCAAGGGTTCGTTAAGGTTATCGCGTACGTCGACAGCACCGAAAGTAGGGACCGCTTGTACATCGATGTACGTGATTCAGGTATAGGAATAGCCGAAGATCAACAGCACAATATTTTCCGCCAATATTATATGGCTGATTCCAAGAACAAGACGGGAGGATTCGGCCTTGGGTTATACATCTCAAAACTATTGGCTGAACAATTGCACGGAGACATATTGCTCAAAAGCAAACTAAATCAGGGTTCCAGCTTTGCACTGATGCTCCCCATTGAAAAAAGCCGTGTTTTGAAAAACACGAAAAAAAAGCTTTCCCTGTCCGATATTCCCAAAGAACTGCGATTGGTCTTGATCGATGACAACCACATCAATATTTTATACCTTAAGCATTTTTTTAGTGGGCTTTCATATGTACATGCGTTTGACAAAGCAACAGACGCACTAAAATTCATACGCGAAAATCCAGTAGACCTTGTGATCACTGACTTACTCATGCCCGAAGTCAATGGCTGGGATGTTCTCAATCAGATCAAGGAAAATGAGTCGACAACAGATGTAAAGGTATTTGCCTTTACATCGGATAGTCTTGTACTAGATACCGAAATGCCTGACGATCAAAAATACCACTTTGATGCTGTATTAGTAAAGCCGATCAACGAACACGATTTGGTCTCCCATATATTGCAAAACGAAATATTGCAGGGGGAACATCTATCCTAAATTCGTATAGGAACCAACTGAAACAGAGTAGCGCTGTTTCTAATTTTTCCTTCCAGCTTTTTTGCTTGACTCATAAAATCACTTAAAAACAAAAAAGCCTCTCTTTTCAGAGAAGCTTTTCGGGTGAGTAATGGGGCTCGAACCCACGACCCCTAGAACCACAATCTAGTGCTCTAACCAACTGAGCTATACCCACCGTGATTTTGAATGACACAAAAGTAGGACAATTCTCAATATACTCCAAATATTTTTCAACAAAAAACGGCCTTGTGACGTGAATAAGTTCATTTATAACCACATAGGTTTTTTTGTCGCATTTCCCAACGAAATCGTGATGAACGACATTTGGCGAAACGATGAAAGGCGTATGCTGCTTCATGAAAAAGACGAGCAAGAGACAATATTCTTGCTCGCCTTTTTTAAACAGATACACCTACTTTAAGGTGTAACCGATTGACATGCTATTACTATCGCGTGTGTCCAAGTCAGACCCAAACTTTCGTAACAAACCTTATTTCTCAACGTACAGGTTTTACCTGAATGTCTTCCAATTTTACTGGCTGTTCCGCCGTTATTTTCATTTTGGTGAATGGATTTTCGATAAAGAACAAAGCGCTCATATTAGTTTTGCCTTTATCCGCAAACAACTCACTCAATTACAATTCACTCCCAGATTGACCGGACGCGAAATACTTCCAGATTTTTCACTTCGATATTATTGCCCCAGAAATGGAAATCTTCGGTATTATTGGTGTCCGGCTTCCACGCCATGGAATACGAATATGCACCCTCGTTGATAAACACCTCGACGTTCGTGCGATCGATATATATGTCAGCGGTAATTTCCATGCTGGTCGGATCCTCAGGTGAATAGAATACACCATTTACCGTCGTATGGTTCAGATCATAATCCAATAACCGCTTTCCACGCAGGTTGAGTCCCGCACTCGTGGCATGTGACAACTTGATCGTTGTCTTTATCCGGATCACGTCATCCTTGCTAAATTCTTTCAAGAGTTCGTTGGCTTGCGCGACAGTCAACCCTTTCCCCTGTTTTGCCGAAGTGAAAAGTTGTGCGGTTTCCGCCACCGGCATGTTGTACAAACGCGGACCATCTTTCGTCATACGAAGGGTGAGCTCCGTAGGCAGAAGCATCATTCCGTTAAAAGGCATCTCCGGATGGCTCAATCGCCCCCACCCGATTTGCACCCGTCGATCGTCGGGCATATTGGCAAACGTTTGTGCAGCATAGATGGAACCAGTGGTATACAAGTACTTTCCGGCTTCGGGCGTAAATACTTTACCATCAAACGAACCTAACATATACGTTCCCGATGCACCATACATCACCCATTTCGTATTTGAGGGATCGCCATCTACCGCTAACTCAAAGAGTTCAGGACATTCCCAGAATCCAGTAATGTGGCTTTCATAGTTCCATTCCCGGAGGTTTCCGGACGTATATATCGAATGACCATCCCGCTCATTAAGCACCATCACCCAATGTCCTCCCGGCGCATACCAAAACACCTTCGGGTCACGGGTATCTTTACTGTTCCAGATGTGTTTGGAGTCGATAATCGGGTTGCCTTCATATTTGACAAAGGTCCTTCCATTGTCCAGACTATACGCAATACATTGCACTTGCTTTTCAGGATTGTCTGCCGTGTAAGCAACGACCATCGCGGGCGTACCCCCTTGGTTGAAGCCAGCGGTATTCTTATCGTCAATCACGGCAGAACCCGAGAACATGGCGCCATGCTCGTCAGGGAACAAGGCTACAGGCAACTCCTTCCAGTGGACAAGATCGGTACTTACCGCATGTCCCCAGTGCATATTTTCCCACTCACGCTCGTAAGGATTATGCTGATAAAATAGATGATACTCTCCATCGTAGTATACAAGTCCATTTGGGTCATTAATCCAGCCACGACGTGTAGTAAAGTGAAATTGAGGACGATTTTTCTCTTTGTACAACTCATTTTGTCCTACAATTTCATCGTCCTGAAATATGTTTTCCAAACCTGCGTCGTTCCCTTCATAACTGATGGTCAATGTTTTACCTTGTAGGTTTGAGACATCTTTAAATACCCAATAGTCTGCCTCATCGGGTGCCAAGCGTATCACGATAGACAAGTCGGGCTGTCCACTTACCTTGAAGGTCATTTTACTGCGCTCCTGTGTATGGGAAACAGGTAGGTTCAGATATTTCTTGCTGATTTTAATTTTAATTTCTCCGGCCGAAAGTGATAGCCCAACAAACAACAAGATACTGATTAATGTAATTTTCTTAATCAAAGAATTCATATGATATATTTTAAAGTGATTAATATTTTTCAAAAATCCATCCATATCCAGTAGCTGCATTGCAGCAATACAAAATATATTTTTTACATGACTTTACCAACCATAGTTTTGCTGATACAACTTTTTACTGAAGTCTATCTGCGATTTAGGTATCGGGAAATATTCATCCCTGTTTTTCTCAAATTTGGCCTCATTAAGATATTGACGTCTGGTCTTTTCAACAGCGAAATACTCATTTACGGTTTCTGCGGCGATACCCCACCTTACAAGATCGAAAAAGCGGTAGCCTTCAAGCGCCATTTCCAAACGACGCTCCCAGCGTAATGCTTTTGTTGCGAAGGTTTTATCCCATGCCGGAATATTGACTCCGGGTTTATATTCTTCCACAACGAATTTACCGGTTTTCTTACCTTCTATATCCACCAACCTTGTTGTACTTTGTGCTGCACGTTTTCTTATGCTGTTTATGATAGGCAAGGCTTCTGATTGACGATCCAGCTCTATCAATGCTTCGGCACGCCACAGTAGCATATCATCAAATCTGATAATATCTCTGTTTTTAGCACTTGACATAAACGGAAGTAATTTTTTGAAGCAAGGACAGTCCGGTAATTCAACTTCTTTGAGTGACATGAAAGCTCCGTAAGTTTCCGGTTGCCTTGTCCAAGATTCCTTGAAGATAAAATCAGGTTTGTATTTGTAGGGCATCTCAGGGATGGCTACAGAATGCAGCAAACGAGGGTCTATATTATTATTTTGCAAGTCGGCAGCTGTGCTTATACTTGTTGTATTGAAACTGTCAAACAATGGCAATCCATTATGATCTGTCTTGAAGGCGTTAACCAAATTTTGAGATGGAGAATGAAATCCGCAACATCCATATTCAGCATTCATCGGGTAGTTAAGCATAGCCCCAAAATCAAGACGACCAAACATAGTACCGTCATTTACAGAATATTGGATAGCAAAGATAGATTCTTTTCCATTTTGAGTTTCCCACAGAAAGTTTTCTTCAAAATTAGCAGCCAAATTGTATCTACCTGAAGCTATAATTTCATCCGTAAGAGAAACAACCTCTTCCAGTTTTCCCTTGTCAATATTGATTACGTCATTTTTTTCATCCTGTTCATAAGCGGCATATAGCAATGCCTTTGCCAGATAGGCTTTTGCCATCCACTTGTTTATCCGCCCTATTTCGCCAGTAGGATCTTTAAGATTATCGGCGGCATATCTAAATTCCTGAATAATATATTCCCAGCCTTGTTTGTCTGTTAGTTCGCGGTTTGAAATATTTTTATACTCTTCGACAGGAATAGTTTCATCTACGTAGGGTATATGTTTGAACAAAATTTTAAGGTCGAAATAGAAATGAGCTCTCAGAAAACGAACTTCCGCAATGCGTAAATCCCGTGTTGGCAACTCGGCGCTCGAAATGGCATTTAATTTTTCTAATGCCGTATTTGCTCTTGAAATGGCTTTATAGCCTTGATACCATCTTCTGTCGAGCATGCCTACATTATCTCGCATATAGACAAATGTTTCGAACAGATGGAAATCACCCATATCACCCGTACCTGCACCTCCTTTATAGGCATCGCCTGCCCGTAAATTACCATATGGCCAAGGGCTTAGCGGTTGTTGAAAATGCTCATTTCCTAAAGCAGAATAGGTTGTGATAACCAGTTTCTCTATATTCTCAGGTGTTTCCAATTGTTCCTCAAATACCGAACCTTTCGGTGTTTCATTCAAGAAATCTTCGCATGCTGTAAAACTGATGATCAGCGATGCGGATATGACTATGGATTTAATAATACGTTTCATATGGCTATTAGAATGTTATGTTAGTACCAAATGTTAAAGAAAATGGAATAGGATAAGCCAGATTAGGGACTTCCGGGTCTACGCCCGTAAAATCTTTACTCTTCAGCGTTGCGATATTCTGACCTATAAAATAGAATCGGGCATTTTTCAGGAATTTAGCACCCTTCGACTGAGGTAGCGTATATCCGATTTCCAGATTGGCCAACTTCAAATACGAGGCATTTTCTACAAAATAAGAAGAGAAACGCTGCTCATTGTTCAAATCGTTCAAAGATAACGCCGGTATAGTAGAACTCGAGTTTTGAGGAGTCCATGCATCAAGGGTACGGTCTCCATAATTGTGCCCGCTAAAGAAGCCTATAAAGTCTGAGTAACGTTTTACACCATTATCCACTTTCAAACCGTAGATACCATTCCAGAATGTACTAAAATCAAAATTTTTCCATTTTGCAGAAAGATTAATCCCATACAATAGTTTAGGATCTCTATGCCCGAGCCATACTCTGTCATCATCGTCAATTTTATCATCATTATTCGCATTCGTGTAGCGTATGCGTCCCAAACCTTTTCCTGTCTGTGCTACATGTGCATCCACCTCAGCTTGTGTACGAAAAAGACCATCTGCCAAGTAACCATACATAGCGCTTAACGGACGTCCCAGTATGGTTTGATCATTTCCGTTTCCGGCATACGATCCTACCACATCCTCCGGCAATTCGGTTATTTTGTTGCGATAATGCGAAGCATTCGCGGCAATGGAGTATTCTACTTCGCCAACTTTTCCGTAATAGGTAGCTACTGCCTCAAACCCTGTATTTTTCATAGAAGCCCCATTTACCCAACGATCACCTCCTTCTCCAATCGTACCGATAAAAGGAGGCTTGACCAAAATATCCTTCGTGAGCTTATGAAAATAGTCGAATGAGAATATAACTTTCTGATCTAACAGCTCCATATCGACACCTATATTATTTTGCGTTGTACCTTCCCATTTTAGATTGGGATTAGCCATCTGCGTACGTCTGAACCCGGAAGGTAAAGACCCGCTGCCGCCACCATATATATCATAGGCCGTGCCGTAGTCCGGTTCGTCTACAGGACGAGAGCCATACAGGGCTTGATATATACCGTATGAAGCATAATCTCCGATTTCTTGATTCCCTGTTCTACCCCATCCATAACGAAGTTTCAAATCAGACACGACAGAAAGGGCATCCTTAAAAAAATTCTCCTGACTAATTCTCCATCCAAGCGAGAATGCCGGAAATGTGCCCCAACGATTGTTTTCTCCAAAACGAGAAGAACCATCGTGCCGCAATGTGCCAGAGAGCAGGTAGCGATTATCGTAATTGTAATTCAGTTTCCCGAAAAAAGAAGCCAAAGAGTATGCTGTTGCCCACCCGCCGACACGCATATCTCCCGTACCGACATTCAGGTACATGTATTCAGGCGTTTCGATTGCGAAATCATTTCTTCCGGCCGAAAATTCTTCATAACTGTATTTTATTAGTTCCTGACCTGCCAGTATATCAAAATTGTGTTTGCCTAAATCAAACTTATAATTGGCTGTATTGCTCAAAATCCAGTTTCCGCCGTAATTAGCGCTATTATCCACCCGGTTGGTATTTTCAGACATGAAACCCGATACATATTTCAATTGCATATTACGTTTCCAGAATCCGGTATAGTCTATCCCAAACTTAGATTGCAGATGAAGGTTCTTAATCGGCTCGATGTCTATATAGACATCTCCGAACAGTCGTAAGAAATCTTCATGATTTTGCTTATTATCTTCGATAATCCGTATTGGATTGTGACGATCGCCCATTCCACTAACCGGACCTCCCCATCCAACACCATCTATAGTATGAACAGGTACAATGGGCCATATCTCATGGGTCAAGTTAAGTATCCAGCCCGGATCTACGACTGATTTTCTAATTTTTGACAAAGAGAAGTTTTCTCCGATTTTCACCATTTTATCTATTAAATAGTAATCAGAATTGATACGGGTGGAAATACGGCTAAAATCTGTACCTTTCACCGTGCCTTCATTTCCATAATAATCAAGGGAGAACAAAGCATGACCTTTTTCAGTACCCGAAGTTAAAGTCATATTATAGTTTTGGGCAAGGCCTGTACGTCCTACTTCTTTTTGCCAGTCTGTATCGGCCGGATACATTGTCTTATTGGCGTCCAGATATTCAGGCAGTATTACTTCATCCAATATATCAACGCCGTTTTCGGTATGCCATTTAAAATTATAAACGCCAAAATTGGGATTAATACCGTCATTCAGTGCCGCTCGCCATTGTACATATCCTCTTTCCCACGTATTAAGCAGGTTGAGGGATTTTCCATAATTTTGTACTTTGAGAGATGCCCTAAAGTCAACTTTAGTCTCTCCGGCCTTACCTCTTTTTGTGGTAATAATAATAACACCATTAGCGGCACGAGAACCATAAATACTTGCAGATGAAGCATCTTTTAATACCTGAATCGATTCTATATCATTGGAGTTAAGTTCGTTCATAGAACGTTTACTGGGAACACCGTCTATGATATACAAAGGGTCGTTGTTTCCTAACGTACCTATACCCCGTATCCTGATGGTCGAACCTCCATCGGGAGCGCCGCTTGAGCTGACCTGCATACCTGCAACACGTCCTTTCAGCGTTTGCATAATATTCGAGGAGCTAACATTCTCTACATCACTTATTTTTATTACACTTACCGCTCCTGTGAGATCTGCTTTCTTCTGGGCAGAGTAACCCGTAACGACAACCTCGTCCAATAACTCCTGCACGCTCACTAAGCGAATCTCCAAAAAGCGCTGATCGCCGATGGCAATGGTTTGTCCTTCATATCCCACATAGGACACCTGCAACGTGGGATTGTTGCCTTCAACAGCAATGCTAAACGCTCCATCTTCGTTTGTCAGCGTTGTTTGCTGTGTACCCATAACGGCCAACGATGCACCTGCTATCGCTGCTCCTGTACTGCTGTCTGTCACCCTCCCCCGAACTTGCGTGGATTGCGCCCGGACAGACAAGCCCATGCAACATAGCATGGTCAAAATAAATAGTATCTGTTTCATATTATAATGGTTATTTGTGTTTATATTGATTAAAAGGTTATCATGCCTGAATGATTATGAGCATACTGTGCTAACCATATTCCTCACCCATCTTCCTGTACAAAGGTGTCAACCACTGAAACCGGTTGATGGCCTTGGCATCGTAGCCCGGACACGCGCCCTCACTTTGCGTCACATAAGCACTCAGCGTTGCCGCAAATTCCATGACCTCTTCGGGATCAAAATGCCGATCGCTTTGCAGTCGCTTGGATAGAAATGCCGCCAAAAAAGAATCTCCACTGCCTATCGTGTCTTTTACCTCCACCCTATACGCCGGAAAATGATAACTCAAATTACCTGTGCGGGAGTGATAGATAGCACCCGATCCGCCATACGTCACGATAAGCTCTTCCACATCAAAGGCCTCCATGACTTTCCCGGCCTTTTCCCGGTCCGTAAACGGAGATGGCAACAGCATCCAATCCGCAATAATCTGCAACTCTTCCTCATTCATCTTGACCAAATCGGCATATCCCAATAATTCGAAAATACGTTCCTGTGAATAAAACGGAGATCGAAGATTGACATCCAGCACTTTATAATTAGCCTTATGAAGCAACGATATAAGCGAGCGATAGCTCACCTCATGACGAGAAGACAGGCTGCCGAACACAAAGAAGTCGGCTTCCGCAACCACTTTTCGTTCCGATTCGCCCACAGCAATATAGTCCCAAGCCACCGGAAATACGATTTCATAACGCACATCCCGGTTTTCGTCTATATGTACCTCTACAGTAGACGTGGCAAAAACATCGTCTTTTTGAAACAGGCGCAAGGGGACATTCAACGCTGCACATAGCTCAAGAATGTCGTCCCCGTCACTGTCGTTCCCCACGCGTGTTAGTACATCAGTCGATATGCCCAATGTATTGAGGTGATAGGCCACATTCAGCGGTGCACCTCCCAACTTTCTGCCTGTGGGCAAATTGTCCCAAAGCACTTCCCCGAAGCAGACTCCTCTTATATGTAATTTCTCGTTTTTCATTTTTATCCTCCTAAATCCCCCCAAAGGGTACTTTATTTGATTAATTCACCATTTTTTTCCTTTCCCTTAACCTATACTCCCCTCGATTTTTCGGGAGGGTTGGGGATGACTAATGCAAATTAATCGTCTGATCCATATCTTCTAAAGCCGTGCCTTTGGTCTCGGGCATCATTTTCAGCACATAGACCAACTGCAAAACCATACATCCTGCGAAAATCAGAAACGTATAACCGCCACCCAAAAACTCCGTCAACGCCGGAAAGCTGAACGTGATGATTGCGGCCATCACCCAATGCGTCAGACTGCCCAACGTCTGTCCTTTGGCACGAACCTCGTTCGGGAAAATTTCCGAAATGAACACCCAGATAACGGCTCCTTGTGAAAAGGCAAAAAAGGCGATAAACAACATCAAGTAGAGTGTAACGGCAAACCCTTCTGTATTACCCGAGAAGAAGGCATAGGACACCAAAGAAAGTGCGACAATAAGTCCTATCGACCCGATCAGCATCAGCTTGCGACGCCCCACTTTGTCAATAAAATTGATAGCGATAAGTGTAAACATAAAATTCACCAAGCCGATACCAACCGTAGAAAGCAGAGAGCTTTGTGCACCCAACCCTGCCATTTCAAAAACACGTGGCGCATAATAAATAATCGCATTGATGCCCGACATTTGATTGAATACGGCAAAAAGCACGGCTAAAATCACGGGAACACGGTATTTCTTGTCGAACAGACTGGCCTTTTTGGATGTGGGCTGATCTTGTTTCTGACTACTCAGTATCCTATCAACCTCTTCCTCATAGTTATCCGCATTGATACGTTTCATGATTGCCAAAGCTTCCTCGCGCTTATTGCGGTGCAAGAGCAACCATCTCGGGCTTTCCGGAACGAAAAAAATCAGGATAAAAAACAGCAATGCAGGGAAAGCCTGTACGCCGAGCATCCAGCGCCACGATTCCGCACCACCTTGTCCAATCAGGTAATTAGACAGATAGGCCACTAAGATCCCCAGCACGACGTTAAACTGAAACAGCCCCACCAGCTTGCCCCGCGACTTGGCCGGCGAAATCTCCGATATGTATATAGGTGCCGTCACCGAGGAAACACCCACACCTATGCCACCTAAGAAACGAAAGATAATAAAGGTCGTCCAGTCCTGTGCCAGCGCTGTACCTATGGCCGAGAAAAAATACAGTGCCGCTAATAAAAACAGCGTATTCTTACGGCCCAATTTGTCCGAAGGGTATGCCCCCAGCGCCGCGCCGACCACGGTACCGATCAAGGCAATCGCCATTGTCAGTCCGTGTTGAAATTCACTCAGCTTCCAAAAAATCTGTACGGCTTTTTCTGCTCCTGATATAACAGCGGTATCAAAACCAAACAGAAATCCGCCCAAGGCCACCACAAATGACCACGCTAAAACATTGTTGTTGTTCATGCTGCTTCCTTTATAATTGATTAGACTAAGTTAAGCCCGTGTTATATTTTTGTTAAAATAACAGCCGACAAAAACCATCAAATTTGTTACATTTCAAAACAATATTTAAATAGCTTAAAATAAACATATTACACACTTAAACTAAAATGAAATTTATGATTTTTGAACAGATTATATAGATTTTGTATCATTTTATGCCCTTTCCAAAACAGTGTATTTTATACACAGAGAAATTAAAATTTGAGGTAAATCGTCAAAAAATGTATCTTGGAATACAAAATGAACAAAAAACGTCGATGTGCAGACTTTGGATAACCTGCTGTGTGTTGCTTTTGCTGACGGGTCTCTCCTGTCGGCAGGAAAAAACACAGACCAAAATAACCATTGCATTCTCTCAATGCGTTGGCAACGATGCTTGGCGGGAGACCATGTTACAAGAGATGTACAGGGAGCTATCTTTTCATCCCGAGATAGCGTTCCTGTATCGTGATGCCAATGGAAATAGCCAAACGCAAATCGAACAGATCAGGGAATTGTTGGCAAAAGACATTGACATCCTAATCGTTTCACCAAACGAAGCCGCCCCCCTCACCCCCATTGTTGATTCCGTATTCCAACAGGATATACCCATCATCGTAACAGACCGAAAGACTTCGTCCGGCCTATACAATGCTTATGTTGGTGCAGACAATACCGCCATTGGCCTATTAGCCGGGAAATATATAGACAACATCCTGCAAGGAAAGGGAAAAATCGGTATCGTTCGTGGGCTGGCCGGTTCGTCGCCATCTATGGAAAGAGAGAAAGGTCTATTGCAAGCTCTTGAAAAAACACCAGAAATAACAGTTGATTTGGTGCTGAACGGCAATTGGGAAAAAAGTAGCGCCTATCAATTGGCCAACAGTCAAATAGAAAGAATAGTAAACTGCGATCTGATCTTTGCTTTCAACGATCAAATGGCGCTTGGCATTCGTCAGGCATTGCGCGATCATTCGATACAAAAGGATATCCATATCATTGGCGTAGATGCGCTTCCCGGAGAGGGAAACGGTCTCGAAGAAGTAACCAAAGGTAGCCTATCGGCCTCCCTGCTCTATCCGACAGGAGGAGCGGAATCCATACGCACGGCATTGGCCATACTGCAAAAGAAAAACTATACACGGGAGAATATTTTGAGCACCTTGGTTATCGACCAACGCAACGCCGACCTCATGGTCATGCAATCCCGCAAAATAGAAAATCAGCAAAAAGACATCGACACCCAACAAAGCTTTATAAAGGAGCAGAATAAAATCTATCAAAACCAACGCACCATCCTCAACATACTGGTCATCAGCTTGGCTCTTGCAGTAATTTTCGGAGGGATATCCATCATCGTGATCAAGAGCAACCGCGAAAAAAACAAACATCTGGAAAAACAAAACGAAGAAATCCTCACCCAGCAACAGCAGATTGTGGATATGAGTCGACAGATACAGGAAGTTTCCGAAGCTAAAAGCAAGTTTTTCACCAATGTGTCACACGAATTCAAAACACCATTGACACTGATTTTGGCTCCTTTGGAGGAGTTGGAAAAAGAAAGGGAAATATCCCCCGAGGGAAAGGAACAATTGGCACGCATCAAGCGGAATACCAAAAAACTGCAACATTTGGTGGCTGACCTTATCGATATCCATCGCATGGACAAATCCAAGCTCAGGTTGCAATCCTCTCCAGTGCAGATTGATCTATTCATCCAGCAAGTATTGGCCAGTTTCAAGCCCCTATCCCAAAAGAAACGTATATCGTTAAGTTTCAAAAGCAAAACACCACGCAAGGAAATCTGGCTGGACGACTATTTGATGGAGCAGGCGCTGTCAAACCTGTTATCCAATGCCTTTAAATATACCCAGACCGGAGGAAAAATAGATGTTGTGGTAGAAGAAAATACGTTTGGCGATTACCTGTACATACGTATCCTTGACAATGGTTTGGGCATATCTCCAACCGATATAGACCACGTATTCGACCCGTTTTACCAAGGCGAACAACATCTTACCGGTTCGGGTATCGGTCTGGCTTATGTGAAAGAAATCGTGGAATTGCATCACGGGCAGATTACCGTCAGCAGCAAACAACATGTAGGCTCCTCCTTTACCCTTCGGCTACCGGTTGGAAACGCACATCTGCTGGATGAAGAAATCAAAAAACAAAATACGCCTATCGCTACCATGCAGATCGATTTTGAAGAAGAGTTTACGCCTGTTGATGATCCTACTGTACAAAATGTTTCTTTCCACTCCAACAAATCATCGAATATACTCATCGTCGAGGACCATACAGATATCCGCAGCTTTCTGAAAAACATACTCGAAAAAGAGTATAATGTATTCTTTGCACCTACCTACGTAGAAGCCATTGAACAGGTTGAAAAAAGATACCCGGATCTTATCATTTGCGACATCATGCTACCCGACGGCAGTGGATTGGAATTGCTGAAAACGGTCAAGAACAATACACGGTCCTCACAAATCCCCGTCCTATTACTCAGCGCGGTGGATCAAGATGAAACAAAAATCGAGAGCATGAAGCTCATGGCTGATGCCTACCTGACCAAGCCCTTTAATGTCGAATATCTGAAAGCAGTTATTGCCAACCTCATCCTCTCCCGCAAACGACTAAAAGAACGGTATAGCAGTCTCGTAGAACCGCTGGATCCTATGTCCGAAACATCCCATACCGAACAAGATAAACGCTTCTTGCAACATCTGGACCTCGTTGTGGAAGCACGTATAGACGATCAGACGCTCAGTATCGAGGACATAGCCGAAGAGTTGAACATATCGCGTGTGCAACTTTACCGAAAAACCAAAAGTTTGCTACACTGCGGTGTTAACGAATATGTTTTGCAAAGACGCTTACATAAATCGAAACACCTTATCATGGAGGGATACCATATCAACGAAGTGGCAGATAAAGTTGGCTTCTCATCTGCCACCTACTATACTGTTGCCTTCAAAAAACAGTTTGGCATCACACCGACAACTTTTAAAAAAGAATTGTTAAAGCGGTCGTAATTTACTCAATTTCATTTCCAAATATTTCTTGGGGAACAAATTTAACGTGAATTCGGGATAAGCATCTGCTTGGCGAAATATACCACCCCTTCGGGGTTTGTCGTACAACTGAATCTGCAAACTATAATCATTACACCACTTCCATCGCCTGTGGCGAGGCATAGCGTGGTTATATTCTAAGCCCGAAGGACTGAAATTACTATAGAAAAGAGGATTTTTTTATAAGAAAACCGCACAGTGTCTCGCCAAGGGCGATGATAGCAGTGACATTATTTTTTATCCCGAACTGACGTTAATTTATTCATATTATAAAATGAACTTTTTAACCTCAGTTCGGTTAAAAAAGACCTCGTAGAGGTCAAATGTTTATAGTACATTGCATTTTCCCTTTCATACGACCCCGTCGGGGTCGAACCTTAGGACATATATATTTCTTTAAATATGTAAACCCTTCGGGTTTATTGTCTTAAGCGCCAAAGTGGCCTGTAAACCAAACATATAGCAATCGAACTGAGGTTTTTAAGTACATAAACGTGTTGCTCATTAAACAGTTCAACAATTAAACGGTTAAACAGCCCTGTCCAAAAAGTCGTCTTACTGAACGAAGTGAAGTATCTCATTTTTTGGCAACATGCTGATTATTAAGAGATATTTCGACTTCGCTCAACATGACGCTTCATTAAAACGGACTTTTTGGACATCCCCAACAAACACTAATGCAAATTAATGGTCTGATCCATATCCTCCAAAGCGGTTCCTTTGGTTTCGGGCATCATTTTTACCACATACAGCAGCTGCAATACCATACAGCCCGCGAAAATCAAAAAGGTATAACCACCTCCCAAAAACTCTGTCAATGCCGGAAAGCTGAACGTGATGATTGCGGCCATGACCCAATGGGTCAAACTGCCCAATGTTTGTCCTTTTGCCCGCACCTCATTCGGGAAGATCTCGGAAATAAAGACCCAAATAACGGCTCCTTGCGAAAAAGCAAAAAATGCAATGAAAAACATCAGATAGAGCGTCACCGCCAATCCTTCCGTATGGCCTGAAAAGAAAGCATAAGACACCAAAGAAAGCGATGCAATCAATCCGATCGTACCGATCAACATCAGCTTACGACGCCCTACTTTATCGATAAAATTAATAGCTATCAGCGTGAATGCAAAATTCACCAAACCAACGCCGACCGTGGACAACAGAGAGCTTTGTGCACCCAAACCCGCCATTTCGAAAACGCGAGGAGCATAATAAATGATGGCATTAATCCCGGACACTTGGTTGAACACAGCAAAAAGCACTGCCAACACGACCG